>CAXBFV010000171.1:0-3686 GCA_963974985.1 uncultured Gammaproteobacteria bacterium
CAATCTATTGCCGCTGAAGGTGTGCTGGTAGGAGGAGAGCATTGGTGTAAAGATTACCGGATGAATAATGTGGATGGCTTTGATTTATCCGCCTTTAATGTTTATGGCCAAAAGTCGGGGACTTTTACGCATGCAGGACATGATTTATCTGAAGCGAATAGTCTTGCTCAAAAACTACTAAGTTTTGATTTGTCAGCATCTGTAACAGTTCTTGAGGGGTCTGAAGTTGTTTCTTTTAAAGTCACAAAATCTGGTTTAATAGAGGCGGTGTTAATGTGGTTGGCGTTGGACTTTGATGAGGGGCTTCAGTTTAGCAACGCGCCGATTAGAAATCAGCCATCATGGCGTAATCCGATGCTTTATTTTTTTGATCAACCTGTAGTGTGTGAAGTGGGTGATGGAATTAAAATTGAAGTGACGCACAAAGAGAAGTCATTAGAGATTAAATTTAAAGAGAAAGTTTGCAAACCATGAGAAATTTCGTTCGGAATCTTGCAAAGAAAATTTTAGGTAAGAATAGGTTTGCCTTTCCTTGGTATGACTCTCCTTGGTTGTCTAATTACCTGGATTTTAGGCACAAGCTTAAGAAGAAGTTTCCATATCAGTTGGAACGCTTTGACAAATCTATGGAAGTATTTCGAACACCTATGAATTATAAGATTAAAAAATTTGAGAGTATTTTTGACCAAGAGAAATTACTAGAAATTAAAAGACTGATTAAAGAGTTAAAAAAAGGCAAGTTAGAAGCGCATGAGATACAGAATTTTGGGCGTTTTGTAGTACATAATCACGAATATTTCAATCAACTTCAAAAAGAGTTAACTGATTTTGTCAGCCAAGCTGTGGGGGAGGAAGTTGAGCTAAATTATAATTTTCTGAGTCTGTACTCAAAAATGGGTGTCTGTAAGGTACATATGGATGCGCCTGTGGCAAAGTGGACATTGGATGTTTGTATTGATCAGTCTCGAGTATGGCCTATTTACTTTAGTAAAATTGAACCTTGGCCAGAAGCAAAGAAATATCAAAAGCAAAAAGATTGGTCGGCGCGTATTAAAAATGGCCGGAAATTTATAGCCCATAATATGGAACCCGGGGATGGCGTTATTTTTTCGGGAAGTAGCCAGTGGCATTATCGTGAGGCCATTAAAAACCCTCAAAAAAATGATTTTTGTCATCTGATATTTTTTCATTTTATTCCAAAAGGAACTAAGCAACTGCTCAAGCCTGAAAATTGGGAAAAAGAGTTTTGCAGATGATCGGCAAGATTTTTAATAAACTAAAAATATTCTTTAAGATGCCCCTAAAATATAAGGCTTTTGTATTTTTAAGCTTTTGGTTATGTGGTATTGCAAAATTATGCATTAACCTTTTTCCACGTCCTAAAGTTTTACCGTATTTGGGTGTGCATCATAAGAATCATTCACTTTCAGCATTGGTAACCGATCAGCAAATAGTTACCGCGTGGCGTATTGGGAGTTTGGTGAGGTTGTCTGCTAAATATACACCTTGGGACTCAAGTTGCTTGACTCAAGCGATGGTGGCAAAATATTGGTGTGTGCGTTTTAAAATACCCTATGCGGTTTATATTGGATTAGCTAAGGCACCAGAAGACCCAAGTGGCTATAAAGGGCATGCTTGGATATCAGCAGGTCCTGTTTTTTTAACCGGAGGTAATAGCTTTGCTGAGTTTCCTGTTATTGGCTGTTATGTGTCTGAAGGTCTGTTAAATCAATAGTATGATCCGTAAACGCCAACATTTCCTTTTGATGTGAAATAACTAAAATAGTCGTTTGACCATGTAGCTGTTTTAAAGAACGTTGAATTTTTTGCACGTTCTCTTTATCTAGCGAGCTGGTGCTTTCATCTAAGATAAGCAGTTGAGGGTTTGTGAGCAGTGCGCGTGCTAAGGCAATGCGTTGACGCTCTCCACCTGAGAGACGGATGCCACGTTCACCAATCAATGTGTCAAGTTTATGATCAAGGGCTCTTACAAAGCGGTCAGCAGCAGTCATTTCCAATACTGTCCAGATTTCTTGATCTGTCGCCAAAGGTGCAAACAATTTAATATTTGCCTTAATGGTGTCGTTTAATAAAAGAACTTCTTGGGTGACATAAGCAATAGATTTGCGCCAGTTCTGCCGATTCTTTTCGGTGAGTTCGGTTTGATCAATGTGTATGGTGCCTGAGTTTGGTGCAAGTAAGCCTGCTATAAGATCGGCAAGTGTTGATTTTCCAATTCCTGAAGGGCCAATAATGCCCGTGGTTTGGTTTTTAGCAATACGCGCAGTGAAGTCCTTTAGAGTCGACGGTTTATTTTCATGATAATGAAATGAGAGGTTTTGGATTGAAATGGCTTCATTGAGCAAAATAGGCGATTGGTCGGAACTTTTGTTTTCTTGTTCTTGCTTGCAGTCATGATCAAAATCTTTAACGTCTTTAAAAGCAGGTAGCCCGTGTAAGATCATTTGGTAGGTTTGTTGCAGGCTAGATACTTTTGGCATGAGACGTGAAAAGACAATTAATAAGAGTAGCAAATCATCAATGGAAACTTTGATAAAAGTGATGGCAATATAAAATAAAAAGCTAAAGGCACCAACAGTGCCCACAGCATACACTAATTGCGTTGCAGAATTTATTTTCGTAATACGCAAGTTTTCTTTTTCGAGTGAGGTGCTGATATCGAGTGTCTGCTTTACAAAGTTTGATTCTTGTCCTGAGCCTTTAATCATCTTAATACTGTTGAGCTGCTCACTGATAGATTGGAAAATATCTTTATCATTTTTTAAATGATTTTCACCAGAGCGAAGCGTTATTTTATGCAGAGGGAGTAGGATAAGCAAAAGTAAAACCCCAAATCCTAAGGCCACAAGGGTCATGGGCCAAGAGAGCAGAAAGGCTAAAATCACGTAAATAAAAGTAATGACCAGGTTACTGATGAGGTTCATGAGTTGCCAGGTGCTATTGGCAATCCATTGCACCTGTGTGGTGACGGTATGCAGCATATCGGAGACCTTCCGAGAAATAAAAAACTGCCAGCGTGAATTTAAAAGTTGGCGGTAAAGGTCCGTTCTTAAGTGATGGATATAATATTGTTGTAGGGCACTGCTCATGACGCTTTCAAAGTAAGAAGTAATGGCAATAATGCTGACAATCACAATGTAGCACAGTAAAACACTGATAAGGGTTAAAGGGATGTGGAAAAATGATAGGAGTGTTTGCAGACTATGCACAACATCAGTTCCTGCAGAACCCGATACTTTAAGACCAATGACTTCTAACAAAGGCAGAATTAGAAGTAACCCAATCCCTGCGGTGAGACTTCGGAAGAATATGAGTGAAAGTGTAATGCTAAGTTTTAGAGGGTTGTAATTAAAAAAGTCTAAGAAGAGCTGGAGAATAAGTTTATTTTTTGAAAGTTTCATTGTGAGTCTCTGAATAACTTCGTAATGCGTTATAAATACTGGATTAGCATCGGCCTCTCGCAGAGCTCGTGGCGTTCAAGCCGGAAAGTACAAAATTGTTTGTCCTTTCTGTGTCGGCTTTCACCCTTCGCAGGGATGACGATGTTTTTTATTTTTCTGTGATAGAAATCATTTTAAGTTTTAACATTTCGGACATAAAAGCATCAATGTCTTTTTTGACTTGTGCCGCATCGACATCGTATTTTTCTAGTAATGCATCGGTAA
>CAXBFV010000172.1:0-3667 GCA_963974985.1 uncultured Gammaproteobacteria bacterium
CCCCCATAATGTCCATTTTCTGCATCAACAACTGGCCACCACTCAAAGCAGGAGCCCTTAGGTTCTCATAGCCCGATCCATAATATGGAAACCCTGTAGACTGAAAATAATCAGGCACATTCGTAAAGTAAGTGTAAGGATAATTCGCATCCCGAGATAACTTAACCTTAAACATTTTTTTGCCTGGCGGCGTTCTAAGCGCAAGTGTTATAGTTGTTCCCTCTGTGGACGAACCATTAGTAGCATTCAGAACAGGTGTAATTTGAACACGACTCAGATCCGTATTGCCGACAGACACATAAACAGGAAAAGAGTTTTCTGGAACAGAGGGAGCTGTACTATTTCCAGAGTCCTGCATTTTACTGTAAATGCCAGACTTAAATAATGGATTTTTATTTGACGCAAAAGTAATATCTCCTTTAGCTGCTCCTAAAGGCGAGACAGAAGCAACTATTTGATCGGAAAGCCCACCTGAAACTTGATAAGTAACACCATTAATTCCATGTTGTGATAATTCATTCAATCCAATACATGGTCCACCAGGTTCCTCGTTACTATTGAATTCCTGCACACAAACATTATATGTCCACTGTTGTCTTCCATTGGAATAAACCATTGGATGATTGTCATTAGGCTTTACTGGCTGTCCAGGATTTATACCTTCATTAGAAGTCATTTCTATTTGGTAAGAGGAGGCCCCATAAGATATGCCAGTTAAAGCCAATGAGCAGGCCAATACAACACTAGAAATGATCTTTTCTTTTCTTGTTTTCATTTTACTCTCCACTATTGATATAATTTAATAATTCCACTAAGTAGCCATCGACTGATCCAGCCCTGAGTTAAGACAGGTTTATATTTAACCAGTTTTTAGTATCTCACTAGGCGTTTTATATTTTAAAAATTTTCTTGGTCTGTTGTTAAGTGCAATATCCCCCGCTGGTGTTTCTGACGCTGAAGCATAAGCACTTATCTTTAAGCCTAGCTGATAGAACTTTACTTCTCCAACCATCGAACGAAAAGCAGTCAAAAAAAACTATTTAATTTTATCGTTAAGGTTGTGTATTAAATGATATTGCATATCAATGTAGCGGATAAGTGTTATTCAAATATGACACTTAGGTAAAAAATTTGTAACAAAACAGCAATGTTAAGAACTATGTGGTGGGAAATATGGAAAAATACGCGTAATGCTAATAGCATTAGGTAAAACGCTTTCAACTTAGCAGTAAAACTTCTACAAAATTAAGGTTATACGTGCAAGCGGTGGTCTTGCACCAATTGCAATAAATATTTAATTTGCAGAAAAAGCCATACCTGCTCTTCGGGATTGATCCAAAAAAACCTGGCGATTATTGATCAAAACCGCATCTAAGTCTTCTTCATCACCGCTATGATAAAGTCGATGTAAAACCTGATAGGCTTTCTCTAATAAAGGGGTCATTGAAATAAAATATGCATTGACGATAAATTCAGATAATGCCTGTTCTAAATAACTCAATGCTGCAAGGCCATCATAAAGGCTTTCTTTTTCCGCAGTGACTTTTAAGATCCAATAAAGCTTTTGATCTAAAGACACGGACTTTTTAACAAACCCTTTCAGGTACTTGATCAAAGCTTCATCCTCTAAAGCGCCTAATATTTGCGAGGACTGTATTTCTAGCTCATCATTAACTTCTTGAAGTACTTCTGTCCAAATCCATTCACACAACGTATTTGGAACGCATGGCATATTGCCCACTCTAGATTCACAAAGCATTGGGAAACGATTCAGCAATTCACTCATATCAGACAGTAACTGTTTTTTGATTTGTAAAAAAACAGCATCACCCTGAGCTCTATAGAGTTGCTCTAGCTGCTTAACATACAAATATTGTATTTCCAGCATAAAAGGATATGTTAAAAAAAGTTGGTCTAATTGAAGCAGTTTTTCAAAAGTACTCTCTTGCTCTGAGTAAAGTTGTTGGTAGAAATCTTGCGGCAATTTCATGACAGGTCTTCAGGTAAATCATCTTCAGCAAAAGGATCAAACTCATCATCAAATAATGGACCAGGTTTTGGTTCATGATTCATCGCATTTAATTCAATAACTTCAGCACCCTCACTTTCTGCCTGAGACGCCAATTCCTCAGCTTTGAGCCGGTCAGCCTCTTCCTTTTCTGCCGCAACCCTTGCTGTAGCCTCAAGTCTTTTTTGATCTTCCGCCTCTTTTTGTAAGGCCACTTCCTGAGAACGCGCTTGTTGATTAATAAATAAGTCATATAAAGCGGTAATCGCAATATCATCACCCCCAGGCAAATAAGCTTCATGCCAAGTTCTAAACATTTCTTTATGTTCTTCAACATCACTCAGTTCATTATTAGATAGCTTGCTAAAATCATCTTCTCGACAGTTTCCGACAAACTTTGCCAACCAAACCAACATCGCTTGTCGTGATTTTCCACGCTTACCATTAGGCAAAATCTCATCTTGCTCTTGCGCCAAAACCTCCGCCAAGATTTCCAACCCAAATAATAATCCCGATAAACCATGAAGTTGATACAAGGCAGCAATCACATAAGTAATAATTTTTAAATGCTTGCCTTGAGTGCTTAAAATCTCTAAACCGTTTTCTAATACCAACGCCCAGTCAGGGTCTTCTGGCATAATGGCCTGCATTTTTTTAATCTCATCATCAACGAGCAAATAAGCATCTGAGCACTGTAAAGACTGTAGATCTATCGTTTGTTCTAACTTAATTAACGCGTCATTTTTATAGGTTTGAAAATCTGACATATTTACCTCAAGACTGCACACAGCTAAATTGATTCAGGCCTGACAATACAGAAACCGTGCCTTCTCCAATCACATTAATGGCAAAAGTTGCCTGATAACCATCCAGACTCAAAATATAGTCGCCATTTTTTTGAGGAATCAAGTGACTGAACATCTTAAATAACCCCCAGATACCAGTAAACTCTAGGCGCTTCTTAATACCATCAGCTCCTTGAAGCGTCACAACCACATTATCATTCGAGGCTTGATTCTTGGTGGATGAAGCATTTGGCCAGCTCAATTTTTGTTCAAATTGCGGGCCATTAAAGTAACGAATTGCCTGGCCTCCATATTGAATGGTAATTTGTGTTAAGTTTGAGCTTAATAGTTTAGGTGTTAAGGCAAAAACTGCTGAAGGCGCCCCAGGTGTTTTTGAAGAAGAATAAACCAATGTATTTAAACCACTAATCACAGAAAGTGTTTCAAAAAATTTACTATCAAATAGTTTCACCCCATAAAAAGTTTTTTGTGTAATTTGGCCATTCTTATTCACCTCAATAAATGGTGATGCGTACTTATTTGCAAATACTTTTAATTTTCCACTATCACCAAAATAATGATCTAAGGTTTTAAATGACATTTGATTTTGGTCATCTTGTGCAAACGGAGACATTACTGCAATATCTCGCTTACACATGGGTAAAACCTTACTTTGCCACTGACTTAAAACATAATGATTAGCCACTTTAAAAATACTGGCTGTTGTGTGCATTAAAATTTGATTCAATAATGAATTCAAGGGAGCCGGGGCTGCCTTCACAATTTGATCTAAAGTTTCATAACTTGCTTGCTGCTTCGTGGCAATCAACTCCGCCAATTGGTAAAGCTGTTGCCCATAATGAGAAGTTTCTTG
>CAXBFV010000173.1:0-3653 GCA_963974985.1 uncultured Gammaproteobacteria bacterium
GGGTATCAAGTTAATATTGAGACCATTGCCCTGAAGCAAAACAAATAAAATAAACCGAACCGAATCGAACTGAGAAGATATGAAACTGTACTTAAATAATATCGGTATAATCAATGCACTCGGTTGTGGAAAAGAGACTGTGTTTTCAAAGCTTATTACGCCTCACACTCAAACGATGACGGCTTATGATAAGCTTTTTTCTGGCGAGGATACTTGGGTTGCCCAGGTAAAAGATGAACTGGTGTCACTCCCGAAGTCCTTAAATAATTTTTCTTGCCGTAATAATAAACTACTCGCCACGGCCTACGCACAAATTAAAGACGACGTTGAAATATTAAAATCTCAGTTTGGAAAAGCACGTATTGGCATTGTTTTAGGCACGAGCACCGCAGGTATTGCGGCCACGGAAAGTGCGCTGATATACAAAAAAAAGCATGGTGAGTTTCCTGAAGCGTTTAACTACGATCAACAAGAGATAGGGTCTAGCGCTGAGTTTTTAGCGGAGTATGCAGGAATCACAGGCGTACATTATACGGTTTCAACAGCCTGTTCTTCTAGCGGGAAAGCCTTTTCCAGTGCCCGACGTTTAATCGAAAGTGGTCTTTGTGAAGCGGTCATTGTCGGGGGCAGTGATTCTTTATGTCAAATGACACTGAATGGGTTTAATTGCCTAGGTTTAACTGCTCAAAAAATTTGTAACCCTTTTAGCCAAAATAGACAAGGGCTCAATATTGGTGAAGGTGCAGCTCTTTTTATCTTGAGCAAAAACCCTGCTGAAATTTCATTGACAGGCATCGGGGAGTCTTCTGATGGGCATCATATATCCTCTCCAGATCCAGAGGGGATTGGCGCCAAAATGGCCATCAACCAAGCATTATCAGAATCGGGACATAGTCCTAAAGATATTGGCTATCTAAATCTACATGGAACCGCAACACTCAAAAATGATGAAATGGAGGCTAAAGTGGTCTCTAAAATTTTTGGATCTCGCTTACCTTGCAGCTCCACCAAACCCTTAATTGGACATACTTTGGGTGCCGCTTCCGCACAAGAGTTAGCACTTTGTTGGTTATTACTCTCTCAAAAACATAACCCTGAAAAAATCATCCCTGCACAAGCTTGGGATAACTGTTATGATCCAAACCTACCGCCTTTAAATATTACACAAGATAATAGTCATTTTAAGCACCCCATTATGATGAGCAACTCCTTTGCTTTTGGCGGCAGTAATATCAGTATTATCATTGAACACTCGGATATGGCTAAGGCTAATTAAATGGCATATAACCCAGAGGATTACACCCCGCATCGGGGCACAATGAAGCTACTAAACAAGATCATTGAAGTGAATGATAATTATAGCCATTGTGACGTTCATATCACGCCTAACAGTACATTTTTTGAGCCTGAAATACAGGGTATTTATAATTGGGTGGGTATTGAATATATGGCCCAAGCTGTTGCGGCTTTTGGAGGCTTTCACAACGAAAAACCTTGTGTTGGATTTTTGTTAAGCGTTCGGAGATTTACCAGCACACAGGCTTTTTTCCCTGTTGATTGCACTTTAAATATTAAAGCCCATAAAGTATATATTGAAGATATGGTTGGGGTTTTTGATTGTGAGATTTGGCTCAATAATACTTGTATCGCAAAGGCAAAATTAAATACTATTCAACCTCCTGAGGATCAAGTCAAAGAGATTTTAGGAAACTGAATTCTCTCATCCCCTCTTAAAAATAAGAGACGTATTAATACCACCAAAAGCAAAATTATTACTCATAATATACTGACAAGAAATTCCTCTTTCCTCGCCTTTGATGTAGTCTAAATTTGCACAAAGTGGATCTATGTTTTTTAAATTGACCGTGGGCATAAAACACTGATCTTGCATCATCATAATACTTAGCCATGCTTCAATGGCACCACATGCCCCGAGTGTATGCCCAAAATAACTTTTTAATGAACTGATCGGTTTTCCTTCTCCTAAAACCATTTCTGTCGCTAAGCTCTCAGCCAAATCACCTCGTTCAGTCCCCGTTCCATGAGCACAGACATAGCCAATATCACCGGGATCTATATTCGCCTCAGTCATTGCCAACTCAAGTGATCGTTTCATCGTACTTGCCGTAGGCTGAGTCACATGCAAAGCATCACAATTGGTTCCAAAGCCTACAATTTCTGCATAAATTTTGGCACCTCTTGCCTCCGCATGCGATCGTTCCTCCAGAATAAGCGTACACGCACCTTCCCCAATCACCAATCCATCTCGACTTTGATCAAAAGGTCTGGGTGTGGTCTTAGGCGCATCATTATGCTGACTGGTTGCATAGAGCGTATCAAATATTGCACACTGACTGGGACACAGTTCTTCAGCCCCTCCCGCCAACATCACATCTTGATAACCATGTTTGATCGCCTCATAAGCATAACCAATCGCCTGACTACCTGACGTACAAGCACTTGAGGTAGGAATCACGCGCCCCGTTAAGCCAAAAAATAATGCGGCATTGACCGCACAGGTATGACTCATGGCTTTCACATAAGTGGTAGCCGTTACTTTGCTAACAGAGGACTCCGTCATAATGGCCGCTAAATCGACCATGGGTAATGAACTACCAGAACAAGAACCATATGCGATACCTGCTCGCCCACCTTTTAAAATATCAGCTTGATCCAATAAATCAGCATCCTTCAAGGCTTCCTCTGTCGCTACCGTGGCTAATTTAGCGACTCTCCCCATTGCACGCAATTGTTTTCGACTATAGTGCTCAGGCACCTTAAAATCTAAAATAGGTGCGCCTAAATAAGAGTGCAGACCTTTAATCGGTAACCATTCATCCATAAGGCGCACACCAGTTTTACCCTGGCGCATAGCTTCAGAAATGGTTTTCCAGTCACTCCCAAGAGAGGTAATCCCAGACATCCCTGTCACCACAACTCTGCGAGGAGCTTGCTGGTTTACGCTCATATTAAGCCTCCATTAATTGAAATGACTTGGCGTGTAATATAACCGGCCACATCTGACATCAGATAATTAATGAGTCCTGCCACTTCCTCAGTCTTACCTACGCGTCTTGCGGGGATCATTTTAAGGATTTCTTTGATCGGCGCCTCAGACACCATATCCGTATCGATTAATCCCGGCGCCACACAGTTTACGGTTATTTTACGTTTAGCAAGTTCTAGTGCCAATGCTTTGGTCGCACCAATCACCCCCGCCTTTGCCGCGCTGTAATTAACTTGCCCTCTATTTCCGGCAATGCCTGATACAGAAGCCAATGTGACAATCCGTCCGCCCTTTCGAGCTTGAATCATAGGCATTACACAGGGCTTAATCACATTATAAAAACTGTCTAAATTAGTATGCACAACACTGTCCCAATCTTCTGCCTCCATGGCAGGGAACACAACATCCTTACAAATCCCGGCATTATTTACCACGCCATAAAAAGCGCCCTTTGCTTCAATATTTTTCGTTATTGCTTGATGGCATTGCTGCCGATCTGTAATGTCAAATTGGATGAGATCTACTTTTCCACCCACGGCTTCAATCTCAGCAACAGTTTTTTCAGCACCTGTCTGATCTGAAAAATAATGCACGGTGACCTCAAAGCCATTTTTTGCCAACATGATTGCCGTTGCCTGCCCAATTC
>CAXBFV010000174.1:0-3647 GCA_963974985.1 uncultured Gammaproteobacteria bacterium
ACCATGGGAGGGTGTCTGATTCTTTTTTCTATCGCAGTATCGACCTTATTATGGTCAAATCTCACCAATGTTTTTACTTGGATTCTATTATTTACTTTAGTGAGCTTTGGTTTGGTAGGTTTCTTAGATGATTATTTGAAATTAGTGAAAAAAAACAGCCAAGGACTTAAAGCAAAATGGAAGTACTTGATGCAGTCTGTTTTCGGCTTAGTAGCTGTATTGGCGGTTTATTTTGTATTAAATCCACACATGGAATTGGGTATTTTAGTACCTTTCACCAAGCCTTTGGTTATTCCCTTGGGTGCATTCTTTATCATAGTGGGTTACTTCGTTATTGTGGGAAGCAGCAATGCAGTGAACTTGACCGATGGTTTGGATGGCTTGGCAATTTTCCCAATTGTCTTGGTTGCAGCAGGGTTAGGTGTCTTTGCTTACGTGAGCAGTAATGCAAATTTTGCGGGTTATTTATTATTACCCTATATCCCAGGAAGTGGGGAGATTGTGATTTTTTGTGCCGCTATTTGTGGGGCCGGTGTTGGCTTCCTTTGGTATAATGCTTACCCTGCTGAAGTGTTTATGGGAGATGTCGGCGCTTTATCGCTGGGTGCGGTTTTAGGATGTATTTCACTTATTATCCGACAAGAGCTTGTGTTGTTTATTATGGGCTTTATTTTCGTGATTGAAACGGTTTCGGTGATCTTGCAGGTTGGGTCTTATAAGTTACGTAAAAAACGTATTTTTAAAATGGCACCGATCCATCATCATTTTGAATTAAAGGGCTGGCCTGAACCTAAGGTAGTGGTTCGTTTTTGGATACTGACTGCAATTTTTGTATTAATAGGTTTGGCTTCATTAAAGGTTAGGTGATGATGTTTTATCTCTTCCTGCGGCTTGACCGGAGGATCCATTCATCAAATTGTGGGATGATAAAATTTTCATTAGGAAAGTTTTAATGAAGCAGATATTTAAATACCAAGGCAAAGAAATATCCAAAGTTCTCATTCTTGGGCTTGGCTTAACGGGCAAATCAGTTGTTGATTTCTTTTCAGATTATGAAGCTGCATTACAGATCTATGATGATCGTGAAATAGCCTATCAAGGTATTCAGAGTGACGATGATATCGCGGCCTTTGATTTAGAAAATCAATTGGTTGTTGCAAGTCCTGGCTTTAACTTATCGGATCCAAAATTTCAAAGCCTTATAAACTTAAATGTTCCTATTGTTTCTGATATTGAAATCTTTGCATCGATGGCCGTTGCACCCATAATTGCCGTGACCGGTTCAAATGGCAAAAGTACCGTGGTGAGCTTGTTAGGAGAGGTGTTAAATTTAGCCGGGTATCAAACTAAAGTAGTTGGGAATATTGGTAAGCCTGTATTATCTTCACTGTCAGATGAAGTTGAATATTACGTATTAGAATTGTCGAGTTTTCAGTTAGAGCATACTTATCATCTTAATGCTAAAGTAGGGTGCATCTTAAATGTCTCACCAGACCATATAGACCAACATGGCTCCTTCGAAGCGTATCAAAATGCGAAGCTCAGACTGGTCAATCAATGTGACTTTTTACTACTCAATAATAAAGACAGCTTTAGTGCAAAACTTTTAGAAGAGTCAAATTTTATTGAAGGTATAAATGATCCCCTGGGCTATCACTTAGGCACTAACTTAAATGAACTTAAGTTTAATGGGCAGACTATTTTAGATGTAGAGGGATGTTACTTAAAAGGTAGCCATAATTTTGAAAATATTTTATTTGTGCTAGCAATAACCACAAAACTTGAAATCTCAAGAGAGCTGGCAATTGAAGCGATTAAAAGCTTTAAAGGCTTGCCTCACCGCTGCCAGCAGGTAGCTGAGATTCAAGGTGTCAAATATATCAATGATTCAAAGGGTACGAATATTGGTGCGACGATTGCTGCAGTAGAGGGGCTTGCCAAGGGTAAAAATGTTATTTTGATTTTAGGTGGCTTGACTAAAGGTGCTGATTTTGCAGATTTATTGCCAGTTATTCAAAAATATGTAATAAAAATTTTTGTCTATGGGCAGGATCGAGAAGTAATTAGGGCTATGCTTAAAGGGGTATCTGGTTTATCTTTAATTGAAACAATGGGAGAAGCAGTTGAAAATGCTTATGCAGTTGCCAAGGCTGGAAACCTTGTGCTTTTTTCTCCTGCCTGCTCGAGCTTTGATCAGTTCGATGGGTATGCGCAAAGAGGCGAGATATTTATTAAGACAGTCCAAAACTTAAATAAAAATTAAAATGTAGAGAAAGATGAATATTTTAAAAATTTTTTCTAGAAAAAAAATGTTTTCAGAGCGGGTGAGAGCACCGATCACTTTAGATATGACCTTTGTGTTTATGGTGTTTATATTGCTGGCATTTGGTTTTATTATGGTAACTTCTGCTTCAATGGTGGATGCAAAGTTTGATTATGGGAATGCTTATTATTTTGTAATTAGACAGGCTATTTTTACAATCATGGCGCTTATTGCGATGGGAGTCGCTTTATTTATTCCCATTGACAACTATCAGAGACTTGGGAAGTTTTGGTTAGTGATTGCCTTTATACTGTTGATTGCAGTATTAATTCCAGGTATTGGACATTCAGTAAATGGAAGTCGCCGTTGGATTCCTTTAGTTTTTATTAATGTCCAGGTTTCTGAAGTGGTAAAACTTTGTGCCATTATGTATTTCTCAAGTTACTTGGTGAAATATGGGGATTATGCCAAACATGATTTCTGGGGGGTAATGAAACCTATTGCCATCTTGGCTTGCATGGCGGTTTTATTATTATTAGAACCAGATTTTGGTGCGAGCGTTGTGATGTTTACTGCGATCTTTGGCATTATGTTTATGGCAGGAGTTAGTCTTCGGTGGTTTGCATTATTAATTTTAACAGGCGGAGGTGCTGCAGTTGCTTTGGTGTTGCAGTCTCCCTATCGTTTGGCACGTTTAACAAGTTTTTCTAACCCCTGGGCTGATGCCTATGGCAGTGGCTATCAGTTAACGCAATCTCTGATTGGTTTTGGCCGTGGCGGGTGGTTTGGCTTAGGTCTGGGGAATAGTATCCAGAAACTTTATTACCTCCCTGAAGCGCATACAGATTTCATTTTATCCATTATTGCCGAAGAGCTGGGTGCCGTAGGGGTTATTGCACTTTTAGCCGTATATGGTGTGCTGGTGTGGAGAGGACTGCAAATTGCCAGAGTTGCGCAAGAGTTAGGGCGTTTATTTGAAGCTTATATTTGTTACGGTATTACTTTTTGGTTTGTTTTTCAGGTGTTGGTAAATATGGGTGTGAATATTGGCGTATTACCAACGAAAGGGTTAACGCTTCCGCTTATTAGTTATGGAGGAAGCAGCATGCTTATTTTATGTTTTGCGCTGGGCATTATGCTCAGGATTGATTTTGAGAATCGTCTCATGTCTGATACGCTTAAACCAAAATTCATACGAAAAAAACGTTAGTTATTTTAAATAAATTAAAACCTCAAAAGGGAGTGAACCATGTTTAAGGAAAGAATCGATAATTTAAGGATAAGAAGTAAAAAGTCTCTTTTGAGCGCAAGTATATTGGTGGATGAGTTACCTATATCTGATAAGGCTTCAGAAACCGTAATTGAAGCACGCGATGCAATTTCT
>CAXBFV010000175.1:0-3634 GCA_963974985.1 uncultured Gammaproteobacteria bacterium
AAGTTGCTGCAGTTAAAGCGCCTGGTTTTGGTGATCGTCGTAAAGCAATGCTTGAAGATATTGCAATCCTGACGGGTGCCACTGTTATTTCTGAAGAGGTTGGTTTGGATCTTGAAAAAGCAACAATCGAACATCTAGGAACCGCTGCACGTGTTCAAATCACAAAAGATAGCACAACCGTAATCGATGGTGCGGGTGATGCGAAAGCGATTGAATCTCGTGTTTCACAAATTCGTAAGCACGTTGAAGAAGCAACGTCTGACTACGATAAAGAAAAACTTCAAGAGCGTTTAGCTAAACTTTCTGGTGGTGTGGCTGTGATTCGTGTTGGAGCGGTAACTGAAGTTGAAATGAAAGAGAAGAAAGATCGTGTAGATGATGCCCTTCATGCAACACGTGCTGCCGTTGAAGAAGGTGTGGTTCCTGGTGGAGGCGTTGCCTTACTTAGAGCTATTGAAGCGATTGCAGATCTTAAAGGTGATAATGAAGACCAGAACCACGGTATTGCTTTATTGCGTCGTGCTATGGAAGCACCTTTGCGCCAAATCGTCAGCAATGCTGGTGGTGAGCCATCAGTGGTTGTCAATAAAGTACGTGAAGGTAAAGGTAACTTTGGTTTCAACGCTGCAAACGATACTTATGGCGACATGCTTGAGATGGGTATTCTTGATCCAACTAAAGTAACACGTTCTGCATTACAACATGCAGCGTCTGTGTCTGGTTTGATGATTACCACTGAAGCGATGATTGGTGAAATCCCAGAAGAAAAATCTGCTGCGATGCCTGATATGGGTGGCATGGGTGGAATGGGCGGTATGGGCGGCATGATGTAATTCATACTGTCTGAGCCTCGCCTTTTCCCGAATATCTGTGTTATTTAAAATATCTCAGTGCTCACTTACTTTTTGTAAGCTCCGCGCTTCATTATTTTAAATGCCTTGATCTTCGGAATAATTCGGGCTCATTTATTTTTTAGTTGGAAACTTTTCTAAAAAATATTTCGACTTTAAGTCGAAGAAGATTGGAAAATATAATCTTCTTGTTTATTTAAAAGCCTGCGCCAAGATATTAAGATTTGGTGTGGGCTTTTTTGTGTATGGTTAAAACTGGTTTAAAACCTAGATTTAATTTAGAATACTCCTACTTTACCTGACTATTGATTTATCATGATTCCATCCAAACTAATTCTTGAAACTGGCGAAATTTTTGAAGGCTTATCCCCTGAATGGGTTAAAGGTCAGAATTTTGGTGAAGTGGTGTTTAATACTGGCATGGTGGGTTATACCGAAGTCTTAACAGACCCTTCTTATAAAGGTCAAATTGTGGCTTTTACCTATCCTATGATTGGAAATTATGGTGTTGAAAAGGCAGAACATTGGGAATCGGATCAGATTCATGCCTCAGGACTTATTGTCTCTGAACTGGCGCCGTTTTATGCCAGAAAGCAGGGCGAGATATCATTAGAAACTTGGTGTAAAAAGCATAATACGCCAATTATCTCAAGCATAGACACGCGAGCACTGACTAAGGTTTTACGGAAGCATGGTGTGGTAAGTGGTGCGATTGTTTCTGATGGTGTAATGCCAACATCCTTTCCAAATTTCAATGCTCATAATTTAGTCGCTGAAGTTTCTATTAAAGAGCCCGTAACATATGGGAAAGGTAAGAAAACAGTGATTGCGGTAGATTGCGGCATGAAGTCTAATATTTTGCGACATCTTTGTGGGTATGAAAATATTACCGTGAAGCGTGTACCTTATAATTATGATTACAGTTCTGAAAATTATGATGGCGTGTTTCTTTCCAATGGTCCTGGTGATCCAGCACTTTGTGATGAAACCGTAAAAGTTTTACAAAAAAGCATGAATGAAAATCCAGAAAAATCTATCTTTGGAATTTGCTTAGGCTCTCAAATTATGGGGCTGGCGATTGGTGCCAAAACTTATAAGATGAAATTTGGTCATCGTGCACAAAACCATCCTTGTTTGCATGTGGGTACGGACAGAAGTTATCTAACCTCACAAAATCATGGCTATGCCATAGAAGAAGCCAGTTTGTCTGAAGAGTGGGAAGTATCCTTTAGAAATTTAAATGATGATACAGTCCAGGGAATTCAACATAAAACGAAGCCTTACTTTTCAGTGCAATTTCATCCTGAAGCATGTCCGGGGCCTGTAGATACGGCTTGGTTATTTGATTCGTTTATAGAGTCGCTGTAAGATTTCTTATGGTCATGCTGAACTTGATTCAGCATCCAGGGCCTGGGCTTCAATTTTAGTCAAAGGCCTGGATTCCTGCCTTCGCAGGAATGACGAATTGAATTAGTCCTTAATGCCATTTATTTGCTTTATGTTAAGTGCATTTCTCACAAATACCATAAACCTCTAAACTCGTTGAATGCATTGAAAAAAGTGCTTTTTCTGCAGTCAAATTAAGTTGCTGGTAAAGCATATTATTATGGCGTTCTTGTTTTTGCCCACATTCTTGGCAAATAAATAAAAGACAATTTTTGGCGCCTGGGTGACAGCATAAAACATATTTATTGCTGGCTTCAATTTTATGGGCTAAATGATGTTGGCATAAAAAGTTTAGTGCGCGATAAATTGTCATGGGCTTAGCATTATCACGCTGTTTCTTGAGCTGCTCTAATATTTCATAAGCACCTAAAGCCATTTTGCTATGAGATAAGATGTTCAGTACTTGCCCACGAATTTCTGTTAGTTGTATTTTTTGATCCTGGCAATGCTGCAGAATATCTTCAGTACTCATGTTTAAATACCTGATTTTTAACAAGGCCTGCAAGATATAGAAAGGTAATGATCATGGTGATGCAAAAGCTTGCTGGAAGATTTAAATAAAAAGCAGCGATTAAAGCAAGCCATACAGTGCCAATAGCAATGATAATGCTTATCAATAAAGAGAGATAAAAGCGCCCACACCATTGTGCAGCAATGGCACCCGGACCAATGAGTAATGCAAAAACTAGTAGGGCGCCTACAATTTGGCAGGCCATGCTTACTGTAATGGCAAGCAGTATAAAAAAGATCACAGAGAGGGTTTTCTGAGGCAAATGTTTGGATTCGGCAATCGTCGGATCAATGGAGGAAAAAAGTAGGGGGCGTGCAATAATTGCCAATCCCAAAATAACAATCAAGGCTAAGCAAGAAAGGATAATGATTTGTTCGGGTGAAACGGCAAGAATGTTTCCAAAAAGAATAGCCATCACAGAGCCTGCATAACTATTTTGGTAGAGGTATAAAAAGTAAGCTCCAAGCCCTAAGAAGAAGGTGAGTACAATTCCAATGGCGAGATCATTCTTTTTAATCTTATCTCCCATAAATCCCATAATCATGGCGGCAATAATGTTAAAGAGTAATTGGCCGCTTAGTGCCGAAAAGCCAACTAAGATGGCTGCACTGGCACCTGTTAAGCTGATATGTCCTAAAGCGTGGGCACCAAAAGCCGTACGTCTGGCAATTACAAAATAACTAATTAACCCGCAAACAAGGGCAATGATACTGCCAGATAAAAAGGCATATTGCATAAAACTATACTCAAACATAGGCGGACTCTTTAACACAGGGTAGATCCTGGCAAAAGTGCACGCTTCCTTTTTTAAAATGAATAAATCCAT
>CAXBFV010000176.1:0-3624 GCA_963974985.1 uncultured Gammaproteobacteria bacterium
GTAAGCATCAAAATGAAATCCAGAACTTACAAAAATCAGTTGAGAAAGCAGATCAAAAAATTCTAAACTTTAATAATACCAGTGCTCAAGTTACTGCTTCATTCAATTCAGCATTAGGGACTTATCAGGGTAAATTAAATGCTTTAATGCAAAGAGTGGGTCGTATTGAAAGTACCTATTTAATGCCACAAACTTTATTAAACCAACAGATTGAGGCTGTGAATAAAAGTGCCGCTATTCTCTATGTGAATTTAGCAGATCAGTATATTACCTTGGCGGGAGATTACAGTGGTGCTGAGGTATTACTCAAACAAGCTGAGCATGCAATATTGCCTTTGGGGGCAAGAGCGGGTGCGGCAAGAATTAAGCTTAATGAAGCACTGAATGCCATTCAGAATGATAAAGCTTTAAATAGTAATTCACTGGCAACTCAACTTCAAAAATTAAGGCTAGCATCTGAAAATCTTAAGATGAAGAAGCCTGGTGAGAATGTGGAAAAATCAACTCAGCATGCACCAATCGAGACAACTATTTCAGGCGCATTAACCGCCAGCTGGGATCGATTTAAAAGTTTAGTGACGGTTGAAAATTTAAATGAAACAAATAAAGCATTATTAAATCAACGTACTCGAGCCGAAATCGAATACAGTTTGCATGTTTATTTACTGCAAGCGCAAAGAGCGGCATTTCAAAACCAAGCCGGTTTATTTTCTGATAATCTGAAATCAGCCCAAAAATTGGTTAAAACTTATTTCATGGAATCAGCAGAGCGGGATAGTTGGATTTCAGCATTAGAGAGCTTAACTATCACGAAACAGAAGACTTCTCAAGATGCTTTAAAGGACGCTTTGAAAGCGGTGGAAGGCATTCAGATTGATGCGAGCGCTTATGCGACACCCGCGCCTAACACGCATGATACTAAGGGAGGAAAGTAGAATATGAAACGGTTTATTCTATTTTTGATTGTCTTGGTGCTTGCAGTTGCAGCCAGTATTTTTTTAGTAAATGAAAAAGGATATTTGATGCTCGTGATGGGCGATCAATTGGTCAAAATGCCAATTTGGTTGGCGGTTTTGGGTGTGGTTGTATTGCTTTTAGTATTGTCTTTCATATTTAAAATCTTGAGAAGTTTTTTGGGGCTTCCAGGTAGCTGGGGTAAACGTGCAACGCTTAAACGAAAAAAGAAAGCGATTCTAATGCTGCGAGAAAATCTACATGCCATGATCGTCGGAGATTGGCAGTTGATTGAAAAACAAAGTCAAAAAAATAGCCGATTATGGCAGGAACTTGGATTATCTATTGAGTCTGAAATGTTGCAATTAAAATCTTATTTAGTGCAATGTGATCATGATTTGATTGAAAAGGCTTATCAGAAAAACAGCAATATATTTAAGGCTAATGATGTTTATGCATGGCTTTATGCGCAATCACTTATCGCACGCCAAAATTATCAAGGCGCTGAACAAATTTTATTAGAAGTCGCCAAGCGTTCGGCAAACAAAAAAACAACTTACGTGGCTCTGGCAGATTTATATATCAAGGCCCAGGATTATGTTTCTTTAAAAAGTCTTTTGCCTCAATTAGAAAAGAATAATTTGGCTCAACAAGACTACGCTCATTATGTTGCCGTGGCATATCGAGGTTTATTGAATAGTGCGAGTAAAGATTCTCAATTGTCATTTGAAAATCTATGGGAAAGTCTTCCGCGCAAAGTTAAGCAAAACCAAGCTGTGGCGGATGCTTATATTAAAGGACTATATGGTTTAGGCGAAAAACAAAAAGCATTACAGCTTCTTAAAAAAAGAATGGGGCATGATTGGGATGCTGAGCTTTTTGAACTTTACGCAGAAGCAATAAACCATAAAGAAAAGCCTGTGATAGAAGATTTAAATTTAATTGAAAAATGGTTGGAGCGTTATTCACCAAAACTAACACATTTTCATAAGCATTTGCATGCACAGGCTGCCATTGCGGTGAAGTCTTTTGAAAAAGCAGAAGCAATTTTGTTAGAAATACTTTCTGAGAAAGCCTGCGCGCGAACTCATATGTTGCTTTCAGAAGTTTATACAGGTCAAGGTATGAATACTAAGGCGCATGACCATGAACAGAAAGCATTTGCTATTTTAAAAAGGTAGGGCGATATGTCTCATGTTGTGCGTTGGTATACAGGAAGTATGCTCGAAAATTACAATCATTTAATTGTTAGCGATGTATCAGAGAATTGTCTGGTGGTGGATCCTTTTGATCCTCAGCAAGCGATTAAAGAGGCGGCTAAAGTTGGAAAGAAAATTGTCGCAATTCTGGTCACACATGAGCATCGAGATCATTACCAGGGTGCAAAAGCTTTATCTGATTTAACCGGCGCTCAAATTTATGCACATGTTTCTAATCAAACTGATTTACCACATATGGATATTGCCATTAAAGAAAGTAATGTATTAGAGTTTGCAGAAGACTTACGGTTGACTGTTATTGAAACTCCAGGCCATCTTAAGGGGCATGTGTGTTTTTATTCTGAAGCAGATAAATACATAGTAAGTGGTGATGTTTTATTTAATGCTGGCATGGGCAGTGTGCGTTTTCATTCTTCAAGTATTGAGGCGTTATATCAATCTATGCAAAAGCTCTCTCAGTTACCAAAAGATGTGACAATTTATCCGGCACACGATTATTTCCAGAATAATTTACATTTTATGAAAAGCATTGATGAAGAGAATTTAGTTATTTCAAAGTGGCTTAATCAACTTGATTCGCAAACGCCTGAGACACGGGCAACATCTACACTTGGTGATGAACACGAATACAATTTATTTTTAAATGTAGATAAAGAAGAAGCGGCTCAAAAAGTTGCAAAACATGCAGGATTAGAAAATTTATCGCCGGGGTTGGAAACTTTTAAAGTGTTGAGAGAATTAAGGGATAATTGGTAATAAGTATCGTCATTCCTGCTACAGGGTGAAAAGTGATAAAGAAAGCGTAAAGAATTTTACGCTTTCCGGTTTGAACGTGGCGAGCTCTGTGAAGGGCTAAAAGAATCTAGGTCTTTGGCTTAAAGTAGTGGCTAGGAAATAAATAGCTTCGCGATACTTTATAAGTACTGGATCCCTTCCTTCGAAGGGATGACATAGACCTTTAGGGTTAATAGATGGTTAAGGTTATTGATGTCAATAGAAAAAGAAGTTTCTGAACTGTTAGCAATTATGGCCAAAATGCGTGACCCAAAAAAAGGGTGCGCTTGGACGAGAGAGCAAACTTATCATAGCCTTGTGCGTCATACCATTGAAGAAGCTTATGAAGTTGCAGACACTATTGAGCGCGACGCTTTAAATGAATTGAAGGGTGAGCTTGCAGACTTATTAAATCAAGTGGTTTTCTATTCAAGGATTGCTGAGGAAGAAGGGCGTTTTGATTTTAAAGATGTCATCGCACATCTGACTCAGAAATTAATCGATCGGCACCCTGATGTATTTAAAATTCAAGATAATAAGTCCGTTGAATTTTTAGAGTCTCAATGGGAAACACTGAAACAGAAAGAGCGTGCAGACACTGAAGCTAAAAGTATTTTAGATGGCGTTGTCAAAAGCTTGCCCGCATTATCTGTTGCTAATAAACTTCAAGTACGCG
>CAXBFV010000177.1:0-3610 GCA_963974985.1 uncultured Gammaproteobacteria bacterium
TGGCTATGCGACTAATGTTCGTTCATTAAGTCAGGGTCGTGCTTCTTTTTCAATGGAATTTGAGAAATATGCGGATGTGCCGAATAGTTTGGCAGAAGAAATTATTAAAAAACGTAATTCATAATTGAGGGTCAGAATATAATGACTAATTTAAATAACCAACGTATTAGAATTCGCCTAAAAGCTTTTGATCATAAGTTAATAGATGGTTCCACAAAAGAAATTGTAGATACAGCTAAAAGAACGGGCGCTCAGGTGAAAGGTCCTATCCCTTTGCCAACACGTAAAGAGCGTTTTACAGTATTGACCTCTCCGCATGTGAATAAAGATGCTAGAGACCAGTATGAAATTAGAACTCATAAAAGGTTGATTGATATCGTTGAGCCTACTGATAAAACAGTTGATGCGTTAATGAAATTGGATTTGGCCGCAGGGGTAGACGTTCAGATTAGTTTGAGTTAGAATGGCCTGCCTTTTTTGGGTGGGTTTGAATTGCCTTTTGGTCAATTGTAATCATTAGGTGTAATAATAAAGAGGAAAATAGTAATGGCGTTAGGAATCGTAGGCCGCAAATGTGGTATGACGCGTTTGTTTACTGAAGATGGTGCATCCATCCCGGTAACAGTCGTCCATGTTGAGCCAAATTATGTTTGTCAGTTAAAAACTGTTGAAAGTGATGGTTATTCTGCAATTCAGGTAACAACGGGTACAAAAAAACGTTCGCGTATGAGCAAAGCTTCAGAGGGGCATTTTGCAAAAGCAAAAGTTGAGCCTGGTCGTGGGTTGTGGGAATTTCGTTTGGACGAGAAAAAGGCTTCAGAGTTTGAAATTGGACAATCTATTGATGTGAGTTCATTTGAAGCAGGGCAATCTATCGATGTTTCAGGGATTTCAAAGGGTAAAGGGTTTGCGGGTGTTATAAAACGCCATAATTTTGCTATGCAGGATGCGACACATGGTAACTCTTTGTCTCATCGCGCTCATGGATCAACAGGTCAAAACCAAACTCCAGGACGTGTTTTTAAAGGTAAAAAAATGGCAGGCCATCTTGGTGATGTTAAATGTACCGTGCAGACACTTCAAGTAGTAAAAGTTGATGTTGAAAAAAATATTATGCTGGTGCGCGGTAGTGTTCCTGGGTCACAGAATGGTGACGTGGTGATTACCCCTGCAGTTAAAGCTAAAGTCAAACAGTCTTAAGGAGATATAAAATGGATTTAAAAATTCAAGCATCTTCTGGTAAGGGTGAGACAGAATTAAAAGTTTCTGATAGCGTTTTTGCTAGAGAGTATAATGAGCCATTGGTTCATCAGGTTGTGACAGCTTATTTGGCTGGTGCAAGGCAAGGCACAAGTGCACAAAAAACCCGTTCTGAAGTTCGGGGTGGCGGCGCTAAGCCTTGGAAGCAAAAAGGGACAGGTCGTGCAAGAGCAGGAACTATTCGTAGTCCAATATGGCGCAAAGGTGGTGTAACGTTTGCATCAAAAACGAGAGATTATACGCAAAAAGTTAATAGAAAAATGTATCGTGCTGCGATTCGCTCTATTTTATCTCAGCTATTAAGAGATGAGCGTCTATTGATCGTCGAGGATTTTGCTATTGAGGCGCCTAAAACTAAAATTTTGGCTGCAAGACTAGCTCAAATGAATTTAAAGGACGTGTTGATTGTTACAGATAGTGAAGGGTTAACGGAGTCGTTGTATTTGGCGTCAAGAAACTTGCCTTATGTGGGTGTTTGTGATCCTGAGATGATTGATCCGGTTAGCTTGATTGCATTTGAAAATGTTGTAATGACAAAAAGTGCGGTTCAGCAAATTGAGGAGCGTTTAGCATGAATAAAGAAAGACTATTAAAGGTTTTATTGGGCCCTCATGTTTCTGATAAAGCTTATGCTGCTGCAGACAAAGATTCTCAGGTTGTATTTAAAGTCGTTGCAGATGCAACAAAGTTAGAAATCAGAAAGGCTGTTGAAGCGCTTTTTGAAGTTAAGGTTGATGCGGTAAGCACTGTCAATGTAAAAGGCAAAAAGCGTCGCTTTGGTAAAATAGAAGGCAGAACGAAAGACTGGAAGAAGGCGTATGTTTCGCTTGCTGAAGGTCACGATATCGATTTTGCTGGCGCAGAGAAATAAGGCGGTTACTTATGACAATTATTAAAGCTAAACCAACCTCTCCAGGGCGTCGATTCGTTGTCCAAATTAGAGATGAAAGTTTACACAAAGGGAAGCCTTTTGCGGCGTTGTTAAGCGCTCAATCTAAGAGCGCTGGGCGTAACAATAATGGTAGAATTACTGTGCGTCATCATGGTGGTGGGCATAAACAGCATTACCGCATTATTGACTTCAAGCGTAGAAAAGATAATATTCCAGCAGTTGTGGAGCGTTTAGAGTATGATCCAAATAGGACGGCTCACATTGCTTTACTGCTTTATGCTGATGGAGAGCGCCGTTATATGTTGGCGCCTAAAGGGCTTAAGGCCGGAATGCAGGTTATTTCAGGTGAGCAGGCAAATATTAAAGTAGGTAACTGTTTGCCACTTAAAAACATTCCTGTGGGTACGGTTGTTCATGCCATTGAGATGAAGCCTGGTAAAGGTGCTCAGATGGTGAGAACGGCTGGAGGTTCTGCTCAGTTGATGGGTAAGGATAATACTCACGCGTTGATTCGTCTTCGTTCAGGTGAAGTTCGTAAGATTTTGCTAAATTGCCGTGCGGTAATTGGTGAAGTTGGTAATAACGAACACAGCTTGAGATCTTTGGGTAAAGCAGGTGCGACACGCTGGCGTGGTGTTAGACCAACTGTTCGTGGTGTTGCTATGAATCCAGTTGATCATCCTCATGGTGGTGGTGAAGGGCGTACTTCTGGAGGGCGTCATCCGGTGTCACCTTGGGGTGTTCCAACAAAAGGTTATAAGACACGTACTAATAAACGTTCTGATAAGCTAATTGTGTCAAGACGTAAGAAGAAATAAGGGGAATAGTTGTGTCAAGATCGTTAAAAAAAGGGCCATTTGTTGACCATCATTTACTAAAAAAAGTAGTAGATGCTCAAGAAGCAAAAAGTAAAAAGCCACTTAAAACTTGGTCAAGAAGGTCCATGATTATTCCAGATATGATTGGTTTAACAATTGCTGTGCATAACGGGCATCAGCATATTCCAGTGTTTGTAACTGAGAATATGATTGGTCATAAGTTAGGCGAGTTTGCTGCAACACGTACTTATCGTGGGCATGCGGCAGATAAAAAAGCTAAAAAGAAATAAGGCGGGTTAAATTATGGAAATTCCAGCTCAGCTAAGACATGCAAAATTGTCTGCTCAGAAGGCTCGTTTGGTTGCTGACCAAGTGAGAGGATTGCCTGTTGATAAAGCAATAAATTTATTAACTTTCAGTAATAAAAAAGCATCAGGTTTGGTGAAGGGTGTTTTGTCTTCTGCTATTGCTAATGCGGAGCATAATGAAGGTTTAGATATTGATGAATTATATGTTTCATCAATATATGTTGATGTCGGGCCTACGATGAAAAGATTTCGTGCGAGAGCAAAAGGCCGTGGTAATCGTATTTTAAAAAGAACATGCCATATCACTGTTAAAGTGGCTGAAAAATAGAGAA
>CAXBFV010000178.1:0-3606 GCA_963974985.1 uncultured Gammaproteobacteria bacterium
CCTGTTGATCCAAAGGCTGCTGCTTTGTGGTATTATCAAGCCATCCATCATAATCAATTTAATGATGGGTCTATCGCACATGGTGTGAAAAATTATTTTGGAATTCAAGGTGATAAAGTCGACTATGAAAAAGCAGCCAGATGGTTTCAGATGGCCGCGGAGCTAAGTGTAGATAAATATTAATTCTTTATCTTTTTCTAAAATCCTTCGTTATTTAAACAATACTCCAATACCGTCTTCCCGCGACTTGATCGCGGGATCCATCTTTTTTGAATGAATTTAACGAGCAATATGCATGAGTAATACGAAGATTTCTTGGGAGCGTCTATTCTCTGAAGAAAAAAATAAACCCTATTTTAAATCGCTAGTAACCTTTATCGAAAAAGAGAGGGCTTTAGGCAAACAAATTTTCCCAGAAGAGAAAGATGTTTTCAATGCCTTTAAATATACTCCACTCGAAAAATTGAAAGTCGTCATTTTAGGGCAAGACCCATACCATGATGTAGGGCAGGCGCATGGGCTTGCTTTTTCGGTACAAGAGGGTGTTAAAGTACCGCCGTCGTTACAAAATATTTATAAAGAGCTCATCGCGGATTTAAAGATAAAACCTCCTCAAACAGGATATTTAACATCTTGGGCTGAGCAGGGTGTTTTATTATTAAATACAACATTAACGGTAGAAGCACATAAAGCTTTTTCACATGCAAATAATGGTTGGGAAATTTTTACCGATACCGTAATTCAAAAAATTAGTGACGATCTAGAGAGCGTTGTGTTTTTATTATGGGGTGTGTCAGCTCGAAAAAAAGCATCAATGATAGATGAATCTAAACATTTAATTTTAGAGTCCTCTCATCCTTCACCACTATCGGCTTATCGCGGGTTTTTAGGGTGCAATCACTTCTCAAAATGTAATGAGTATTTGCTTGTGAATAATAAAACAAAGATTAACTGGATGTTATGATTTAGATTTTATTTACTATTTATCATGTTCAATTAATTGAGTGGTTATGAATTAAATGAATTTGATGGTGGTTAGTTAAGATGCTAGCTTATTTAATATCAAAAAAATCAACTTCTTTGCGAGAGTGGCCTAGGAAAGAGTATAAGCTAGCAAAGACAGAGTAGAGAAATATTTCCAAAAACAAAAGTAGTGTATAGCATTTTTATATGATTTTTTTAAAGGTAAATTTCCTTAACGTTATTGGGGCGTTTTTTAGCAGAGCTGTTTGGAAAGATATTATAAATTTTTTTGCCATAATTTCGGCATACTTAGATGCCACAAAAAATCAACTTTGTAAGGAGGGATTGAGAGCAAAATAAACTACTTTTTTCTATGAACAATATAGTGTGAAATTTCTTTTAAGGTGTCCGTATTCTCAGGAATATTTACTAAAGTTTTAAGTGCATTTTCATAAGTTTTTATTAAATAGACTTTTGCGCCCTCAAGCCCTAGTAAAGAGGGGTAGGTTGATTTTTCAAGCACGAGGTCTCTTTTTGCTTCCTTGCCCAAGGTTTGTGTGGAGGCCGTAACATCTAAATTATCATCTTGAATTTGAAATGCGAGGCCAATATTTTCAGCAAAAGAAGTGAGTGCTTGTAAGGTTTTAGAGTTAAAGCTAGGTGATAAGATATAAGGGATTAATATAGCCGCTTTTATCAGCGCCCCTGTTTTATTTGCATGTATGGTTTCTAAGGATTGAATGGTTAGTTGTTTACTTTCGGCTTCAAGATCAAGCATTTGTCCTGCTGTCATTCCTCTATGGCCTGTAGTAGTGGCTAATATTTTAATTGCCTCAACAAGTTGTTTTGGGTTCACTTCATGTTGTGAGATTCCTACAAGCACCTCAAAAGCTAAAGTTTGCAAGGCGTCGCCCGCAAGAATAGCGGTTGCTTCATCATACTGGATATGACAGGTGGGCTTACCGCGCCTTAATTGATCATCATCCATTGCCGGTAGATCATCATGAACTAATGAAAATGCATGGACAAGCTCAAGGGCCATAGCCGCATGGTCTTGGGCTAAGATTGGTGTATTAAAAATTTCACCTACAGTATAAACAAGTATGGCGCGGACACGTTTACCGCCATTGAATAAACTATACTCCATAGCTGAATTTAAACGCTCAGAAACAATTTCTTGTTTGGAAAGGTATTGCTTTAATGATAATTCACAGCGTTCTTTATAAGTAGAAAAGGTTTTATTTTGCATGGGATTTCTGATTTAAAATGTTTTGTGAAATGGCGTGTTGCTTATCTAGAGCGCCTTGATTTTCAGCAATGACTTTTAAAGCATTGTCAGACATCTTTTGATAAAACGCTGGTGTTTTATATAACGCAATGAGTTGTTTGGATAGTTCGATTTCATTACCCACAATTAGAGTGGCTTCTTGTTCTGCCAATAATCGCGTGATGGCTTCAAAATTAAAAGTATGTGGGCCACTTAAACTTGGTTTGCCAAGAGAGGCGGGTTCTAAAAGATTATGACCGCCATGGTTGATTAAGCTGCCACCTACAAAAGCAATATCCGATGCGAAATAATAAGCCATTAACTCACCCATCGAGTCACCCAGTAAAACTTGAGTGGTGGGGTCTATATCAATGGATTTTGATCGTTTTTGAGTTTTGAAATTATTAGATTCTGCCAGCTGATAGACTTGTTGAAAACGTTCTGGATGTCTGGGTACCAAGATAAGAAGGGTGTTGGGTTGCTCCTCTAATAATAGCTGATGTGCTTTTAATATAATTTCATCTTCACCTTCATGGGTACTGGCAGCAATCCAAATAGGGCGCTGACCAAATGATTTTTTAAATTCACTGCCAAGTTCTTTTTGAGCAGGTGTAATGGAGAGGTCGTATTTTAAATTTCCTGTTGTCGAAATTTTATCCGCAGCAATGCCTAGTTTTTTAAAGCGCGCTTCATCAGCAGTAGATTGCGCTGATATATAAGCAATATCATTCAGCATATGCTTCATGATAAAAGAGATTTTCTGATAACCTTTAGCTGATTTCTCAGAAAGCCGAGCATTGGTTAGAATCACAGGGATATGTTTTGTTTTACATGAATGGAGTAGGGAGGGCCAAAGTTCAGTCTCCATAATCACGAGCATCATTGGGTTAATGCGTCGAATAAAAAAGGCCATTAAATAGCTTAAATCATAAGGCAAATAGCAATGATGAACTTGATCATATTCTTGGTATAATTTTTGAACCTGAACACTTCCTGTCGGTGTCATTGTGGTCACAACAAAAGGTGTTTCGGGATTACCTGCAATTAATTTTTTAACTAAAGGTGCAATGGCAATACTTTCACCCATAGATACGGAATGAATCCAAATAGAATTTTTAAGCTTGAAAGGAGAAAATCCAAATCGCTCAGAAATACGTTTTTTATAATCAGGGTTCTTCTTGGCACGTCGAAATAGCTTTAGCACCACAAATGGCAAAGCTAAAGTAAAAAAAAGATTGTAGATGAGCCTATAGATCATTGCAGGCACATGTCATTCCCGCGGAGGCGGGAATCCAGACTTGAAAAAGAAAATAGCGAAGCGTGCATAAACACTAAATATGATGCTGTTTGTCGAGCCAATCCAAGTAAGCTTTCAC
>CAXBFV010000179.1:0-3604 GCA_963974985.1 uncultured Gammaproteobacteria bacterium
GTGAAAATAGGTATTTTTATCAAAGACTAAATTAAGCCAACTAAATTACTTCTAATTTGGGGGTACTCAAAATGAAACTTAATGCTTTTCTATTTTTATTACAATGAAATAAAAAAACCGCTGCTCAAAATTATAAAATTTCAGGCTAACGGTTTTAAAATATTTAAATAAATACGTATTTATAAATTAACTACGCTCAGTGACCTCTAAAAGATGAAAACCAAACTGTGTTTGAACAGGTCCTTGAACTTCATTAAGAGGTGCTGAAAATACAACTTTATCAAATTCTGGAACCATTTGACCTTGGCCAAAACTCCCTAAATCACCACCGCTTTTTCCTGAAGGACACTGCGAGTGCTTTTCTGCTGCGGCTGCAAAATTAGTTTTGCCTGAATCAATTTCAGTTTTAAGATTATTACATTCATCTTCTGTTTTAACTAAAATGTGACGTGCTGATGCTGTAGTCATAATATTTTCCTTTTTTATCTATCGGTTAAAAAATCAAAGTCAGTGTAAAGAATATAAAGACAATTTTCAAATATGTTACACGCATGACACTTTTTTCCTTTCTAAAATGATACGCCTTTTTTTATGATCTAATGGCGATAAGATTAGATACGCTACCGGCACTACAAATAATGAGAAGAATGTACCAAAAATAAGCCCTCCAACTAAAATCCAACCAATCATATGGTTGGCAATATTGCCAGGACCAGTAGCAAGCACCAATGGAATAGAACCCAAAACCATTGCTGAGGTTGTCATTAAAATAGGACGCAGACGAGTCACTGCCCCCTTTCGAACCGCATCAAATAAGCTTAAGCCTTCTTGAAAACTATCGTTCGCGAATTGTGTAATCAAAATCCCATGTTTACTAATTAATCCGACAAGTGTAATCAAACCAATATTTGTAAATAGGTTCAGGTCTCCCCCTGTCATCAACATGGTTGCTAAAGCACCCACAATTGATAAAGGCACCGTTAATAAAATAATAAATGGATCCACAAAACTCTCAAACTGAGCCGCTAATACTAAATAAATAAACACTAACGCCAATAAGAAAAGCCCCATCATCGTACCGCTTGATTCAATGAAGGCTGCAATTCTTCCGGCATAAGCGACTGAAACATCACCTTTTTGGCCTGTTACAATTTTATTAATCTTCTGATAAACATCGCCCAACACATAACCAGGAGAAAGGCTTGCCGTGATTTTTGCACTATTCATTCTTTGATAGCGCGCCAAGCTCGCTTCACGTACTTCTCTCGTAATACTGACAAGGTTAGATAATGGGATCATTTGTCCTGTATTACTTGCCACATATATTTTATTTAGACTTTCCAATGTAGATAAATCTTTCATATTCATCTGCACCATCACGTTATAGCTTTTATTCCCTGAGAGCACACTGGTAATATGCTTACCGCTCATCAAAATACTAAAGGTATCCGCAACATCCTGCAGGTTAACACCAACACTTGCCGCTAAATCTCGGTTAAAAGTAATGTTATAAGCCATCGTATTAAATTTCAGGCTGGTGTTTACATTGTGAATTCCTGGGTAGCTTTTTAATTTATGCATAATCTGATTCGAATAATTTAAAAGATAGTCAGTATCTTTAAAGCTCCCAATATATAAAACCACATCCCCTTCGTTTGCATCATGACCAAAACTCACAGGATCAGGTACTGAGAAACTAACTTTCATGCCAGGGATTTGATTTGCAGCCGGCGTAAAATCCTCAATAATCTTCTGGGTAGAAATATGCCTTTTCCCCCAAGGTTTCATGGTTACAAAATTCACAGATCGCCCTGAAAATATTAATGTCGAATTACTTTGGATATTTGGATTTTCTTTATAAACATTTTTATTGATCACTGATGTATAATAACTGGTGTAGTCCAGGGTAGCATTCGGTGGCGAATGGCTGCTTGCTTCAAAATAACCAACATCTTCCTTAGGAATAAAAGATTGCGGTGCTATCATAAACAATAGATAACAAGCCCCTCCCAATAAAAACAAAATAACTACAACATAATATTTACGCTTTAAAACAGTTGTTAATAGTCGATTATAGGAACTATTTAGATAATTAAATACTTTCTCTAAAACTCTCTCTACTTTAGTTCCTTTTTCACGCTTATGCAGAAAAAAAGCACACATCATTGGCGAAAGTGTTAATGCCACAAACCCTGAAATAAGCACGGCTCCTGCTAAAGTAAACGCAAACTCTCTAAAAATAGAAGCCGTCAGGCCTGTTAAAAAACCGATTGGCGCATAGACTGCCGCCAATGTAAGCGTCATGGCCACTACTGAGAACCCAATTTCAGCACTTCCTATCAATGCTGCCTGCCTTGGCGTTTGTCCCATCTCAATATGTCTATGAATATTTTCAAGTACTACAATGGCATCATCCACCACCAAACCAATCGCTAAAATAATCGCTAGCAATGTCACTACATTAATGGAAAATCCGCCTATTAACATGACACCAAAAGCACCAATGACACAAACAGGGATGGTCAAAATTGGGATTAATGAAGCTCTCAATGATCCTAAGAAAAGAAAAACAACCAGCATCACCAAAATAATGGCTTCCAATAATGTTTCAAAACTTTGATCAATTGAATTTTCTAAAAAAGTAGATTGATTATACGTCGTAAACATTGTCATACCCCTAGGTAAGACTTCCTGAACTGATTTTAATTTTTGTAACGATAATTTAGCCACTGAAATAGGGTTAGCTGAATCCAAAGGCCTAAGCTCTATACGTAATGCTGACTTATCATTAATCTTCATAATAGGGCTAGAAAGACTTTGGCTGCCTAGTTTAATTGTTGCCACTTCTCCAAGCCTTAAAACAGAACCCTTCTCATCTCGAACAACCATGTTTTTGAACTGTTGAGCATTTTTCAACGAGGTATCTGAAACAATAGAATAGTTTTGAGATTTCCCTCTTACACTCCCCCCTGAAAAAGTAATATTATTACTTGTTAAAATGTTTTTAATATCGGTTGTGGTCACTCCATAAGCGGCCATCTTTTGTGGATCCAACCAAATACGCATCGCATATTGGCTCACCCCATCAATCCACACGCCCCCCATTCCTGGAATATTCTCAAATAATGGTTGGATATTACGCGTGATATAATCTCTCAACTCACTTGGCGTCATTGAAGCGTCCATAAAACCTAATGTTAAGACGGGTCTTGATACTCCTCCATTAGTTACATTAGGGGGGTCAATTCCAGCAGGCAATTGATCAGCAGGGATTCCTGAAACTGCATCGCGAATTTGCCCCATAGCCATGGTCATGTCTGTAGAGGGCAGGAAAGTTAAATCAACTGAACTTTTCCCATAAGAGCTGTTTGAAACCATATTCTTTAGGTTGTTAACGTTATTTAAAGCATTCTCAACGGGAATCGTCACCGTATCACGCATTAAAGAAGGGCTAGCGCCATCTACAGAATAAGAAACATTTGCAGTTTTCTGAGTAATCTTAGGAAAATATCGCAGCTCTAAGTAAGAGTACCCCACAATACCTAATACAATAATTAACAGACTCAACACAATAGAGAAAACAGGCCGGTCAATACATATTCTT
>CAXBFV010000180.1:0-3595 GCA_963974985.1 uncultured Gammaproteobacteria bacterium
GGTTGAATGGGAATTAGTTCAAAACGTGTCCGTTAAAAGTGGGTAAGGTCACTTTAATGGATTTTCCACTCACCAATACCACATCATAATCAGAGGTAGTCGTCCAAGATTTTTCCAGTGCTGAATACATTTCTTTTGCTTCATTTAAACCCGCATCTTTCTTACTAAAAGTAATAACTCGAACTCTATGCTCATGAGGATAAAGAACAAGTAAGAAGTAACTATCACCTTTAGCATTCAGCTCATCAGCACTAGAAGAGCATCGCTGCAAAGTCATTCATGCGTTGCACAACATTTAATTCAGACGCTAACTTTTGTAATTTCTTGAGATCGTCTTTTTCAGCTGAATTTGGCAAGCCTTCAAGTTGTGCAAACTGATTTGCAACAAGATAGAAAAACTGCTTCCATTCTTCAGAACCTTTACCTAGTTTTAACTGTTCTGCTAGAAACGTATCTATGATTTCAACCGCAGTCGCCCAAGCATGTTGCAGTTTTGTCCGAAGCTGTATTTCAACCAACAACCCTGAGTGTTCAAGCTTACTTCCTTGGTATTTATAAATTCTATGGATACTTCTATAGCCATCTAACTTAGGTCCTTGAATATAATCTTTGCCTCTATTTTTTAAAATAGATTTACTTTTTAATAGCTGTGAATCTAATTTTGTAAGCTGCTTATAATCATCGACAACCTGCAATATCTTGCATTTCATTCAAGCCGCTATTCATTCTTTGCAGTTTATTGATAATCGATTTAGCTCGTTTAAGACGTTGTCCAAAGATCGCTTTTTTATCAATCTCTTTTGCTATTCTATTCACTAATTTATAAGCTTGATTTAAAGGATAAGCATGTCTTGCTCGCCAGTCTGAAAGCAAGTTCATAGCCTCAACACTGGCTTCTAAGGAAACAGCATTCGACTTAAGAACTTTGCCAGCTTTCTTAATCTGATTCTTTGAAATTTCAAGTTCATGAATAACCATACTTACTCTCTTTGTTGTCTTTCGACAACGATGTTTTAATATGGATCCCACGATCAAGTAGCGGGAAGACGGTATTAGCTTACTAAAGGCCTTTGATTTTTCCGTAGCCTTCGTAGGGGCGAATTCCATATTCGCCCTTTAAATCATCTACTTAAGGATTAAACTGCAAAAGTGTTGTTACTTGGCACCCATGAATAGCAGTTAAAGTATTATTTTGAGTCATCACTGTTGATTTATAAAAATTAGTGCCAATAAGAATATATATTATTAACACAAAGATACTTGTAAATATAACTGCAAGCTTATTAACTTTATTATCTGATTTCTCACTAAACAGATAAGTGATAAGTAAAATGACATTAATAATTGGGATAAAATACAATATTGTTAATGCAACATTTTGAATAGTATAATTAAGCTTCTTTTGCTCCACTAAAGCCACAAATTTTTTAGAAAGGATTGCTAAAATAATCAATAAAAACAAACTCACCCCAAAATAGGACTCATAATATAATTGTATCAATGTGGAGTTACTTGAATAGTTTGTAAAAAAAACAATACCAAGAAACACACTTATATATAACACTAATGCAGATAAGGCCCCAAGAAGCAGCATATTCTTTCTTTTAAACGACAACAAAAGCACTGGAATTAAAGCTACAGCTAAACCAATTACTGGCCATACTGAAAAATAAATAAACTGCCCCACTTCAGAGTAACTTCCTGGTGAAATTGCATACACATATGCAACAGAGAAAAGTGATAATATCGTGATATAAATTAATGCAATGTAATTTTGCATATCATACCTTTCTAAATATAAAAACAAACACCCTAAGGAGATTGCAAATATGGTATTATTTGAACCCTTCTGCGCTAAAACAAAAAAAGCTGAACATTGATTAAAATCGAAAACAGAAACGCCTAAAAATATTAGCATCACTACAATCCCAACAGGAATTAGATATTTTAAAACCAAATAAGAATATGGCAGTATCTCTCCCGCCTGTTTTTCATTAGCGGCATTCCCTCTTTTTGAAAGAGTATATGAAAGAAATACAACATATAAAAAAAGTAAAAGAATAATCAAATATGCCACTAAATATGCTATTGCAATAATATTACTTGCTATTGAAAGCCCAGAACCTCTCAATATATTTTCTATAGCTTTAGATGAAACAGAACCAGAGAAAATTAACGTCAACATATACAAAAAAATTACGCTCACACTATACTTCCTAATTAAATTTGATGTTTTTAAGTTAAGAGCATGTTTACGCCATATAGCAGGAATTTTTACACCTATGTAAAAATAAAAGATACTTTGCAATAACCGTGGTAAACAAAGCATGAGATTTAGCACAGTGTCACTATACATCTCACGTGGCTGATATTTAAACATTATCCAAATTTCTATGGCTACTGTGGCAAGCACTAAAATAAAAAGATAGATCAGTGCCTGATAAAAAAATGAACGAGATTTTTTTAAATCAACATCTAACTGGATTAAATTTTGATTAATGAGACCTATGTTATAAATCCAAAAACAAAAAACAAATAAGCAGACCAATACCCCTATTATTGTAACCATAATTTATAACCTCATTAAATTAAATTTATTCAATTCTTTTTACATTTTTTATATTTAATTTCATCCGTAGGCGCCCCTGCGGTTGCCCTTTAAATTATCCAAATCAAATCCGTTAGGATTTATTTGAACTTGTTTGTAAGGTGTTTGCCCTGCTTACTTCTTCCACCCTTCTTTTACTTTCTTCATAATCACGTCTGCTTTGGCCACAGCCTGCCCTGAAAGATGAAGTTCATTCAACTGAGTCAGTGTCACATCAACGTTAAACTCTTTAGTGGTTTGTTTATAGTTAGGCATGCAAGGAGCCGCAAAAGTTGAGAAGAATTTATCGTCAGGGTTTTTATAAAGGTTTTCAGCTAAAGATAAGTAAGCATAAGCTTTCACAAGATCTTTAGATGTACCGATTCCTTTTTGATACATGGTTCCAAGATACTGCATGGCAGGTGCATAAGGTTGCGTCACTGCTTTTTGAGCAAACTCAAAAGCCTTATCCTTATCATCATTCAAGGCATACATCTTAGCCAAATCAAGATTCACAATTGAAAGTGTCGGATCAGTCTCTTGTGCTTTATCCATCCACTCTAAAGCTTCACTTTGGCTTTTCTTCAAACCGCCAACACCATTCATGTAAGCTTGAGAAACGTTGTCTTGGCCTAGAGAAATGCAGTAAGGCGCCTTAGCTAAAACAGGTTGAATAAAAGTTCCTTTAACATTGTTCTTATCAGATAATCCATTTATCCAAGCAAGGTTATACCACATGTATGCTTCAGGATAATTTTGAGTAACTGCAGCACCTGAAGCATATTGTGCGCCCAATTTATTCTGGGCTGATGTAGAACCTAAATTAGCGGCCTCAGTATAAAGTTGAATAGCTTTTCTCTCATTCTTTCCAACCCCGTTACCAAAGTAATAGTAAAGGCCTAAATCATAAATAGATTCAGGGTATTCTTTAGTGGCTGACAATTTAATTAATTTAAAACCTTTCTTGTAATCTTGCTGTACACCTTGACCGTTATAATACATTTGACT
>CAXBFV010000181.1:0-3568 GCA_963974985.1 uncultured Gammaproteobacteria bacterium
AATGTTTCTCTTAATGCTCATCATAATGGAATAAATTATACTAATGATAATTATTAAGTATAGTCAAAAGAAATTGAGTTTTGGAAAATTGGCTTCTTATTTTAAAAAGAGAATAAGATAGATTTTTTAGCAAGTTGTGAGGATAACGATTATTGTTGCTTCTCAACCTTGGCTTTGTGCTTAGCCATTTTTTCCTGATGCTTAGATTCATGTCTTTTCATTTTCGCTTCAAATTTTGCTTTACGCTGGTTCATTTTTTCTTGATGTTTTGACTCATGTGCAGCCATTTTCTCTTGAAATTTTGTTTTTCTTTTATCCATTCGTTGTTGATGTTTTGCATTTAACATATCTGCTTTGTTACTAAGCTTGGTGTGATTTGTAGTTGGCATTTCTTGTGAGGTAGTTTGAGGTGTTGCACTCATATTTTCTTGCATATTTGCCATTACTGGCATGGACAGGGTAAGGGCTGCAGCAATTGCTAGAGAGGAGAAAAGTTGTTTTTTCATTATTGGGGTTCCTAATGCTTTTTAATATCTCTTTAAGTAAAGGCGAGATTTTAAGAAACTGCAATTTAAAACCATAATGGATGAGGGAATTATGAAATTTAAAATTATTTTTAAGTATTTTGTCTGATTAATCTGGGAAAAATCAGACTGGCTAAAGCAAAAATTTTATTTGTTATAGAAGGGTTTTGTAGTCAGGTTTTTATTCTGCTACAAAACTCTTAAGTGTTTCAGAACGAGAAGGATGACGTAGTTTACGTAATGCTTTCGCCTCGATTTGACGAATACGTTCACGTGTGACATCAAATTGTTTGCCCACTTCTTCAAGTGTATGGTCAGTGTTCATGTCGATCCCAAAACGCATACGAAGCACTTTAGCTTCTCTTTCTGTCAACGACTCAAGAATACCTTTTGTGGCCTCTCTTAAGCTTTCAGTCGTTGCGTTATCAATAGGAGAATCACTATTTCCATCTTCAATGAAATCACCAAGGTGAGAGTCTTCATCATCACCAATAGGTGTTTCCATAGAGATTGGCTCTTTGGCAATTTTCATGATCTTTTGAACTTTATCTTCGGACATCTCAATGAGTTCACTGAGCTCTTCAGGGGTTGCTTCACGACCTGTTTCTTGTAGAATTTGGCGTGATAGACGGTTCAATTTGTTGATAGTTTCAATCATGTGCACAGGGATACGAATCGTACGAGCTTGATCTGCAATAGAGCGTGTAATCGCTTGTCTGATCCACCAGGTGGCATAAGTCGAAAATTTATAACCGCGACGATATTCAAATTTATCAACGGCTTTCATAAGTCCAATATTCCCTTCTTGAATAAGGTCTAAGAACTGTAAGCCACGATTGGTATATTTTTTAGCAATTGAAATAACAAGACGTAAGTTTGCCTCAATCATTTCTTTCTTGGCGCGTCTTGCTTTAGCTTCTCCAATACTCATACGTTTATTGGCTTCACGTATTTCTGAGATGGGCATGCTGTAGTTAAGCTCGATGCTGTTTAAGTTTGCTTGAAATTCCAAAACATTGGCTTTAACGCGTGAAAGTGTAGGGGTTTTCTTAATATGGGGATTAATCCATGAAAGGTCTGTTTCATTTCCAGGAAAAGTATTTACAAAATCCTGCTTTGCCATTTTCCCAGTTTCTAAACATAAACGCATAATTTTACGTTCATTTTGTCGAACACTTAAAATCATTGTGCGTAAAAGGTTAATCATGCGATTTAACTGTGCACTGGAGTATTTAAATAGTTTGAATTTTTCACCCATAACTTCAAGGGCTGATAAATATTTATCAGAGCCTTTCTTAGTTTTCATAAGTGCAGTATAGGCTTCTTGGATTTCATCAAAATATTGTTTTGCTAAAGTAGGATCAGGGCCAGTATCTTCTTCTTCATCTGCTTCAGAATCATCATCAGAGTTGCCGTTATCAGAATCATTCTTATCATTAGTTTTATCTTCCAAAGTGTTCTCAGGGTTTTCTAACAAAGAACCGACATCTGAACCTGTGGCATCAAAATCTTCATCGTCTTCGTTAAATCCAGAAATCATGCTGGCAAGTTTAACGCTTGAAAGCAGGACAGGACCTGTTTCTTCATCATCTCGAGCTGCTTCGGCATCTTTGCAAAGCTGGTGGTAACGATCTAATAATGATTTAACAACAGTAGGGTACCCTGTAATTGTATCGATAACGTCTTTAGTGCCGGCTTCAATACGTTTGGCAATCTCTATTTCACCGATTCTTGTCAGTAGATCAACAGAGCCCATTTCACGCATATACATGCGAACAGGATCGGTTGTGCGTCCGAGTTCACCATCTGATGCAAGGGCTTGAACTGCCGCTTCTGCTGCATCTTCGTCAGTGGTCTCTTGAGACATGAGAAGATCTTCTTTATCAGGAGGGGTTTCAAAAACCTGAACACCCATTTCATTGATGGTCTTGATCACTTCTTCAATGCGATCTTCATCAATGAACTCATCAGGAAGATGGTCATTAATATCTGAGAAGGTTAGATAGCCTTGCTCTTTTCCAAGAAGAATAAGCCCCTGGACTTTAACCAGCTGCTGTTCTTTTGTCATTTCACTCATTTCCGACTCACTTTACCTCTTTTCAGAAGAGGTGATTTATATCTTGATTTTCTTCAAATTTATGCGATTTTTACATCGCGCCTCGCGCGCAAGCAGGTGATTTTAACGACCTTATTCATAGTTGTCTAGCAATAGATTTAGGTAATTTATTGCCTTGAATTTTTGAATGCTTGGCTGTACTAAATGATAAGTATAGTCAGTGCTTTGTTTTTTTGTGCAATAGTTCTTTAAGAAGTGCTTTTTCATTAGCAGAAAGTGGATAACTTCTTGATTTTTCGAGGATATTTTTTAATAAAATAGCGGACTCGCCTTCATAGGCTTTTAGAATGGAAGCATTGGCTTCTTCTGTCATTTCAGTATCAGAAATAGAAAGGTCAATGGAGGCAAGTTGGTAGAAGTATCCCTCTTGTTCAGGAAAAAATGTGGTGAGTGTTTGAATCAAAACAGCGCTACTCATATCGGGGTTTTGCATAAAAGTCTCATGCGTTTTCATGATCATTTGCAAGGTAGGGTTTTCATAATTGAGGTGTTGCACTGGAAATTGAATATTTTGGCAAATAGTAGGTTGGCTTAAGATAAAATAAAATGCGCGTTCTAAGTACGTTAGTTTATTAGGATTCAGGCGCATTTGAGCTGTTCTTTTAGGTTGCTGAGTTGTTGGAGAAGCGCTCGGTTTAAAAGAAGTCTTAGCTTTAAAAACGTGTTCAATTTGCTGGCTAGTGGCACCTGTATATTTACTTAGCTTGCCCTTGATTAAAATAGTGTGGCTATTTTCAGAGACGCCGTTTATGGTTTCTCTGATGAGTTCAATTGTTTTAGCTTGATGGTTAGGCGTATGCGGGGGGTATACTTTTTCTGCATGTATAAACAGGAAATCAATTAAAGAATCAGCTTTTTCTAATGCCTGTTCAAAATGAGATAAGCCAATTTTATGGATGAGACTGTCAGGATCTTCCTTATCCGTTAG
>CAXBFV010000182.1:0-3568 GCA_963974985.1 uncultured Gammaproteobacteria bacterium
AACGGAGCATTATCATATTATTGAGGGGCAGTCTGTTTGGGTTGCCGTGGCGGCGGGAGCTGCATTATGTGTTTGGCAGTTTATGGGTATCGAAACCGCTTCAATTATGTCGAGTACCGCTAAGAACCCAACAAAAACGATTCCACGCACGATGATCTGGAGTGTTGTATTGGCAACACTACTGTGTGGGATATCTAGTATGGTTGTGATGGGGAGTTTGCCCTATGGCGATTTGCTGCATTCAAATGCACCTTACGCTGAACTTGTGACACAGAGGTTAGGCATATCAACGGGTTATTTATTCAACTTGATTGTTAATATGGTTATTTTATTAAGCTTAATTGGGTGGTTTATGGTGCAATCTTATCCACCTAAAATTGCGGCTGAAAAAGGACTTTTCCCTAAGTTTTTTGCAAAAGAAAATAAGCAGGGTATTCCTTCAACAAGTCTTATCTTGGGCGGGGTGATTATGTCAATCATGATTATTGCAGTACAGAGTAGTGGTACATTGACGGCTCAATTTCATGAGTTAGAGAATTTCTCTGTTTTTAATACTTTATTACCTTACTTGTTTGCTTGCTTTGCATTATTTATTTTAAGAGTAAAAAAGATGTTATTTAAGTCTTCTTTTTGGGTAGAGCTTATTTTTACAGTCATTGCCGTTCTGTATATTGTCTTTATTGCCGTGGGTCTGAGCTGGTTATCTTGGGTTTATGGGGTGGTCTTTTGTTTGGTAGCCATTGGATTGGCCCTGGCTCAAAAAAGCATGCGTTCAAAAACGAATTAAATGGCGCTCGGCTTCGAGATGTGGCACATTTAATTTAATAATTTCATGCGGCTTCTTGAAGCCATTTAGTTCATTGGGTTGAAGTTGGCCTTTCATGGCAAGAAACTGTCCTTTTTCATTAGGCAGATGTTGGCATAAATCATAAAAGTTATCGAGAGACGTAAAAGCACGTGAAATGACATTATCAAATTTTATTTCAGGCTGAAGGTCTTCGATGCGTATTTGTAGAGGTGTGATATTTTTGAGGCCTAGTGTGAATTGTGCATGATTTAAAAACTTTACTTTTTTACCAATGCTGTCCACTAAGGTAAATTGATGCTCGGGCATTAAGATCGCCAATACAATTCCGGGTAAGCCGCCCCCTGTACCCACATCAATAGAATGATTTCCTTTTAGATAAGGCGCAATACTGAGACTGTCATAGAGGTGTAAAACGAGCATTTCATCAAAATCAGTGATAGACGTCATTTTATAGGTTTTATTCCATTTTTTTAGAAGTTCTAAATAGTCTAACCATTGTTGAATTTGTTGCTTGGTAGCTAGTAAATTAAGCTGCTCTAATGCGTTTTTAATTTGAACAATGTGTAATTCAGTTGCCATAAATGAAAGATGAAGCTTATTTTGTATCTCTATAGAGTAGAGGATGTGCTTAAGTTTGACTACAAAGTTTAAGGCGGCCAGGCTATTATTATGGAGATGAATAAAATAAAAGGTTTAAAAAAATGTTAGAAGTTGGCCAACAAAAAATTCAGTTAAAAGAGATGACATCTAGGATGGAAGTACTTAGGGGGTATCTTTGACTATGACCTTAAGAAAGAACGTTTAGATGAAGTTACCGCAGAGTTAGCGGAATCCAGTATTTGGGATACGCCAGAAAAAGCGCAGGCATTAGGAAAAGAACAGTCAGCCTTAGAGGCGGTGGTTGAAGGATTAAATGAGCTGGACCAGGGCGTAGAAGATACGCTAGAGCTTTTAGAGATGGCGGTCGAAGAACAGGATGAAGGTGCTTTTAAAGAAGTGTTGAGTGATTTAGAAAAGCTGGAAGAAGAGTTAGGTAAACTTGAATTCAGACGAATGTTTTCAAATGAAATGGACCCTAATAATGCATTCTTAGATGTGCAGTCTGGTTCAGGCGGAACTGAAGCGCAAGATTGGGCTGCGATGATTATGCGGATGTATTTGCGTTGGGGTGAGGCGCGCGGGTTTAAGACGGAACTGATTGAAGTTTCAGATGGTGAGGTCGCAGGCATTAAGGGTTGTACGATTCAATTTACCGGTGAGTATGCTTTTGGTTGGTTGCGTACGGAAACAGGGGTTCACCGTTTAGTTCGAAAGTCTCCTTTTGATTCAGGTAGTCGCCGCCATACTTCTTTTGCATCTGTTTTTGTCTCTCCTGAAGTTGACGATGATATTGATATAGATATTAATCCTGCTGATTTGCGTACGGATACCTATCGTGCATCAGGTGCCGGTGGACAACATGTGAATAAAACTGATTCAGCGGTGAGAATTACCCATATTCCAACCAATACCGTAGTGCAGTGTCAGAGTGATCGCTCACAACATAAGAATCGTGATAATGCGATGAAACAACTTAAGTCCAAACTTTATGAATTAGAAATGCTAAAACGCAATGAAGACAAGCAAGCATTAGAAGATAGCAAAACAGACATTGGTTGGGGTAGCCAGATTCGTTCTTATGTATTGGATCAATCAAGAATTAAGGATTTACGTACAGGGGTTGAGAATACCAATACACAGGCGGTCTTGGATGGAGATTTAGACAAGTTTATTGAAGCGAGTCTTAAAAAGGGATTGTAGGGACTCATCGTCATACCGCGACTTGAAGTACAATTTAGAATATAGGCCGTTGCACTTGGAACTTGAATCTAAGAGGAATTAAAAAATGAAAAATAAGTTTGATGAAAGCTGGAAAAGTTGGATCAAAGAAAATATTGCACGTAATTGTGACAAAGATGGCATCGTCAAAATTTTATTAGAGCATGATTTTCACCCTCAGCTGATTATGGATGAAATGGATTATAAACCTGAGTCTGTGGAGCTTTGGCAAATCATTAATCAAAAGTTGGGTGCTCCGAGGGAGCTAGGTGAGACAAGTCTGCCTCATGATACGATAAACTATAAAATGATAGACGCCATAAGTTTAACGAACGCTCAAGCTGTGGATACAGATAAAGCGCATATGTATTTGGTTGATGATTTTTTATCTACAGATGAGTGCGATATCATTATTAAGCATATCCAAAAAGAATGCCGTCCTTCTACGATTACTAATGAAAAGGAAGTGGATAAAGCATTTCGATCGAGTCAAACTTGCGATCTTTGTTATGACCCAGATGAATTTATTCAGGACCTTGATCGACGCCTTGCTGATTATATGGGTTTTGAGCGTGAACGTTCAGAAGGGATTCAGGGACAGTTTTATCAAGTAGGGAATCAATTTAAAACGCATACTGATTTTTTTGAGCCGGGAACTAAAGAGTATGTGAAATATGCGAGTGATTTAGGGCAGCGCACCTGGACCTTTATGCTTTATTTAAATGATGTGCCAGAAGGTGGCCAGACGGAATTTGTCGCAGTAGGCAAAGCCTTTACACCTAAAAAAGGCCAGGCGGTTATTTGGAATAGTTTGCATGCCAATGGCGAAGTAAATCGTGAAACAACACATTGGGCAAAGCCTATTATAAAAGGTGACAAATACGTGATCACAAAATGGTTTCGCACTTATGGTACGTTAAAAAATAATTTTATTCCTTACGT
>CAXBFV010000183.1:0-3548 GCA_963974985.1 uncultured Gammaproteobacteria bacterium
CGGAATTATGAATGGTGGTGCGTCTTGTGTGATTGCGGAGTCCGTTGGCAGTACCGCTGCAAATTTTGCAGTGGATATTACAAAACAGTATTGCGTGGGGTTGGATATTAATACAAATCATCTGCGTCCAGCCTCTTCAGGAAAAGTTATTGCAACGGCTAGGCCGATTCATATTGGTCGAACTACACATGTTTGGTCGATTGAAATTCATAATGAGGCTGGTAAAATGGTCTCCATTAATCGTTTAACTATGGCGGTTAAAGATCGACCATAATTTTGACATAGGATTAATGATCAATGAGAATTCCTACGAAGCCGCTTCAAGAATACCCATGGATTTTGCGTTTATTCTTCAAACACCAAGTTAAAAAATATGGTGTAGTGCTAGAGCCCGCTAAAATTTGGGGAAGGGTGCCTAAACTTTTTATAGCAGTGGCTTCCTTATATGGCGTGATCGACCGCAAAAAAAATCCTATTAACCCAGTACTGAGATCATTGATCACGGTGCGGGTTTCACAAATTAATTGGTGTGCTTTTTGTGTAGACATTAATTCTCAAACATTGATTAAAAGATCAGGCTCTGAAGAGAAGATCAATGCTTTAGAAAACTGGCGAGATTCAGAGCTCTTTTCTGACAAGGAAAAAGCGGCGTTAGATTATGCAGAGTCTGTGACCTACTCAGACCAAAATCCGACAAAAAAACATTTTGAGCAATTGAAAAAACACTTTACTGATAATGAGATCGTTGAGCTAACTGCATTGATTGCATTTCAGAATATGTCGAGTAAATTTAATAGCGCTTTGGATGTCCCTGCGCAAGGGTTTTGCAAACTAAAAAATTAAGTATTTATTATGTCAGATAAATTAAATAATGATCTTCCTATAAGCGATAAGCTTAATTCAGAAACCGCTAAAATTGAGTGGAAAACCTTACAAGTTTATTTTGCAGGCGGCACAACAATTCATGTTGAGAGCGCTCTTGATTTAGTGGAAGTGGGGAAAGCTATCTCTGCCAATGATGCTGAGCAAGTTAAACAATGGATGGATGGTAAATTGATTGAGCATGTTTCTGATGGTCAAGCATTAAAGTGGTATAAAGAAGATGCTTTAGTGTGGGCGCTTGTGGTGAGACCTTGGGTGTTGGTGCAGTCACTATGAAAGTAGAGATTTCAAAGGAAGAAAAAGAGGCCATTATTCAGAAAACTAAAGTCTACATGCAATCAGAATTAGAGGTTGAAATAGGCGGTTTTGAGGCAGAGTTTTTACTAGAATTTTTTCAAAAAGAGCTGGGACCATTTATTTATAATCAAGCGTTAAGTGATATGCGGAGTCAAATTGAATATCACCATGAGCTTTTAAAAGATACGGTCTATAATTTAGAAAAAGATTAAATTGATATGGGTAGTGTTCCTTAAATGACACATGAGATAAAAAATCTTGAATTTACCCCCATGATTAAAAATGGGAAACTACAAACTATATTGGCGAGTTTAATCCGTCGCTCTAAAATGCCTCAGTATCATCGTGAACAGGTTATATTACCGGATGGTGATCCTATTTTTATTGATGTTTCTCAACCTGATGACTGGAAAGCAAGTGATCCGACTGTGATTTTAATGCATGGTTTATGTGGTTGTAGTGCTTCTGATTATATGCTTCGAATGACGCATCTTTTTTTGAAGGAAGGTTTGCGTGTGGTGCGGATGAATTTAAGAGGAGAGGGTGATCTTAAAAAACGTCATGCCAAACAAATTTACCATGCAGGCTCAAGTAGCGATCTAAAAGCAGTTTTGGAGCATTTAAAGGTGGATGCGCCTGAGTCTAAAAATATTGTGATTGGTTTTTCCATTAGTGGAAATATCTTATTGTTGATGTTGGGACAGTTGGGTGAGCTGGCGAAAAGTCTGGTTAAATATGCCATTGCAGTTTGTCCGCCAGCTGATTTGTTGGCAGGTTCCAAGATGATTAATGAGCCTAAAAACCACGTATTCCAAAAATATTTTATTAAAAGCCTCTTAGCGCTAATGATAAAAAGACATCGAGATTTTTCAGAGCTTGGACAGGCCCCTAGTTTTTCTAAAAAAGTCGCGCTTTATGATTTTGATGATCAATACACTTCTATTCAAGCAGGCTTCAAAAGTGCGGATGATTATTATACAAAGTGTAGCGCTATTCATGTTTTGAAAGATATTAAAGTAAAGACGGATGTTCTTTTAGCTTTAGATGATCCATTTGTGTGTAATGAAGCCATTATGAAATTAGATTTACCTGAGAATATTAAGATCCATGCGACCCAGCATGGTGGGCATATGGGGTATCTCGAAAAATCTAAAGGAATCAAGTTTATCTCCAGATGGATGGATCAGAAGTTGTTGAATTGGGTTAGTTATTCCATTTCCCAGCCATGACTCACAATGAAGGATTGTCCTGTAAGAGCAAGCCCTTTATAAGCCCCTAGAAAAATACACATTTCAGCAAGCTCTTCCAGCGTTGTGAATTTTTGATCAACTGTATCTTTAAGCATGACATTTTTAATCACTTCTTCTTCTGTAATTCCTAATGAAGCTGCTTGTTCAGGAATTTGTTTTTCAACTAAAGGTGTTTTAACAAAACCGGGGCAAACAAGGTGAGAGGAGACTTTATGTTCAGCGGCTTCTTTTGCCACAACTTTATTTAAACCAACTAGGCCATGCTTAGCCGTTACATAAGGAGATTTAAGTTTAGAGGCAACTTTTGAATGAACGGAACCTACATAGATAATTTTACCGCCATTACCTGCTTTATACATATGATTTAGGCAAGCTTTGGTGGTGAGAAATGCACCATCTAAATGAATGGCAAGCATTTGCCTCCAATGATCCAAGCTCAACTCATGCACGGGTGCGATACGTTGAATGCCTGCATTACTGATCAAGATATCAATAGCACCCAGTTGTGAGATGGCATCGGCAACACCTTGATTAACTTGAGCTTCGCTGGTGACGTCAACTTCAACCGCAAGATGTTTTTGTCCATGAGTAGTATCAAGTGACTTCGCAACTTCTTTTGCTGCTGCGATGTTTAAATCAGCAATAATGACATTAGCGCCTTCTTTGGCGTATTGTTCAGCAATAGATTGACCAATTCCACTTGCGGCTCCTGTAATGAATGCAACTTTATTTTTGAGTCTCATTATATTTATCCTTAACTTTAATATTTCATTTAATGAACTTTTGATAGCAATATTGTACACTTAGACCAAGTTTTATAAATCATTAAATGAAGAAAATTATGGATATTAATCAAATTAAAAAGCTAACTTCAATGCCATCTTCTGCACCAATTTCAGGACCTGAAAAAGTCCGCTGCATAAATCGTGAATTTTTTATTGTCACTTATGAAACAGATATGGATAAATTGCGTGAGCTTGTGCCAGAGCCTTTGCAAATTAAAGACCCCATTGTCAAATTTGAAGTCATTAAAATGGATGACTTTCGTGGGTTAGGTTCTTTTACAGAGTCGGGCCAAGTGATCCCTGTAGAGCTGGATGGGAAGCCTGGACAATATGT
>CAXBFV010000184.1:0-3520 GCA_963974985.1 uncultured Gammaproteobacteria bacterium
ACATGAAATAGCTGAAGACAGAAAGGAGTTAGAACAGAAGATACCACCGACACCTGCTATTTCAGATTCCAAAGATGCTAATGCGGCATGGTTAAAAGAATTTTTAATTTTAAACGTGCAAGCTATATTGAGTTAGATAAAGTGAATTCTCAAATTCATATGAAGTTAACCTGTTTCAATCTATTAAAGGCAATAAATATGATGGCCTAGGGTTATTGCGTCTAAAAAACGCAAAACGCCCTAAAAACAAACACTAAAGCGGCAGAATTTGGTCAAATATCACAAAAATGACCAAAAAAATTCATGTAAAGTTATCCACAGGAGATTGACTTAAATTTGCAGAAGTCTTTTGAATCATGGCAACAGGAAAGTGCGCTTGCCATAGCAAAAAGATTGTTAGTATGGCTTGTATTGTTGTGTGGCAACTAGCAAACGCTCAAAATAAAGATGAAATTCATTTTAGAGATTTTCTTATTCGTTTAAGTGGAAAACAAATAAAGAAAAGCTAGAGCTATGCAGTCAATGCCGTTCTCACTGGACTTTGGATGTATCTTTCTATGTGTGGGGTGATGAATATATACTCTGCATCTGAACTAAAGGGTTTCGAGGATACCATGAAATATGATTTACAGAAGTGTCCCATATTGACGGGCTAGATCAGTCTGCTGATATCTTTAATTGTGTGATGGAGCGCTTGGTCAAGTGCCTGAATGATGTCTGATTCGTCTTCAATGCCTATAGATAGTCGCACTAAGTCTGGAGTGAAGCTTTTTACGGCATCCTTGCATCCAAATACAGCATAATGTGACATGGTTGCCGGTAGGCTTAAGCTGGAAGAAATACTCCCAAAACTACTGGTGGTTTTAAAAAAACCTTTAGCATTTTTAATGAAAGCTTTTGAAAATTCTATAGAGGGTGTATTAAAGGAAATCATAGCGCCAAATCCAGATGCTTGCGATAAATGCAATTCATGTTGAGGGTGAGACTCTAAGCCTAAGTAGTGTACTTGGGGAATGATAGATTGAGTGCTTAAATATTTAGCAGCTGCTATGGCGTTTTGTTGCTGTTGGCGCATGCGTAAACCTAATGTTTTAATGCTGCGGTGCAGCAACCAGCTGTCATGTGGAGATAGGGCGTTTCCTTGACCATAAATAAGCGTTTTAATTTTTTCTTCATTTGCCTTACTGGCAACACTGATTACTCCGGCGGTGATGTCACCATGGCCGCACAAGTATTTCGTAGCAGACTGGATTGTGAAGTCAACGCCCAGATCTAGAGGTTTTTGAAAATAGCTAGAGACTAAAGAGTTATCAACAGCAGTGAGGATATTATTGTTTTTAGCAAGCTTCACGACGGCTCTGATATCGCAAATATGATGTACGGGGTTGCTTGGAGATTCCATGAAAATAAGTTTAGTAGAGGGCGAGATGACTTTTTTAATAGCCTCAATATTACGCATGTCTACTTGCTTTATTTTAATGCCTTTAGGTTCAGCTATTTTTTTTAATAGGCTATAGGTTCCACCGTAAATACAATTATTAAAAATAATTTCATCGCCGCTCTGGAGTAAAGAGAGCACGGTGTTAATTGCAGAGAGTCCACTGGTTGAAGCGTGGGCATAACAGGCATTATCTAAAACAGCCAGCTGTCTTTGCAATGCCATGCGTGTTGGGTTTTCAATACGGCTATAAAAATAAGGTTGATCTAAACCTTGGTCAATATCGACATGGAATCCGGCTGTTTGGTAAATAGGGGCGGCATCTGAATAAAAAGGGTCTTCAGGGGCATTCGGTAAATGTAGTATTTGGGTGTCGATGCTCATAGAATATTAAGCTCTCAGAGAGGACTCTTTTCAATTTAAGAGACAGGATAATCAAAGCCTTTTTAAACTGCAATCTATATGTAAAAATCACGGCATCTTTTCATCAAGGTTTTACTAAAATAGGTGAACATAATTTTCCTTGGCTTTCTTTTTGTTTTGATTCGCGATGGCTGAAAAAGCATGCTATAGTTTCATTAAGCCTATGATTTGGAGCATTTTTTTGATCTGGAATTTACCGAATATAATAACTTTTTTTAGGATTGCGCTCATTCCATTTTTTGTGCTCTTTTTTTATATCCCTATTCCAGGTCACCATTTGATTACGGCGGCTTTATTTGCTTTAGCCGGATTTACAGATTGGTTAGATGGTTTTATTGCTAGACGCTTTCAGCAAACAAGTAAACTCGGTGCGTTTCTAGATCCTGTTGCTGACAAGCTAATGGTGGCAGTAGCATTGGTTGTGATCGTGAATGTGTATCCATTCTGGTGGGTAGCAATTCCTGCGGCAATTATTATTTCGCGTGAGATTGTTGTCTCTGCATTGCGTGAGTGGATGGCAGAAATTGGCCAGCGGGCTGTGGTAAAAGTTTCGATGGTGGGTAAGTTAAAAACCGTCTGCCAAATGTGCTCAATGGTCGTGTTATTAATTAAGCCTACTGACCTATCAAACCCATGGGTTATCGCCAGCTTTATCCTGCTTTATGTCGCTGTTTTATTAACGGTTTATTCTATGTGGTTATATTTGGTTGCGGCACATCATAGTTTTAAAGAAGTGGCTCAAGATTAATATGAGTGCGATAGACTCTGAGGTGGATTCAAAATCATTGATTTTGACCATGGATCAAGGGACGACCAGTTCGCGTGCAATCCTTTTTAATCATGATGGTGATGTGGTTGAGATGGCTCAGCGGGAGTTCAAACAAATTTACCCGCAGCCAGGTTGGGTAGAGCATGATCCTACAGAAATTTGGTATACCCAGGCAGGTGTTGCCGCAGAAGTTATTTCAAAGGCTGGGGTGAATGGTAAAAATATTGCAGCGATTGGTATTACAAATCAGCGTGAAACAACAATTATCTGGGATAAGAAAACAGGTAAGCCCATTCATAATGCGATTGTTTGGCAGGATAGAAGAACAGCAAAGTACTGTGATGAATTAAAAGCAAAAGGTTTGGCTGAATTAATCCAGGGGAAAACAGGCTTGGTCTTGGACGCCTATTTTTCAGCTTCCAAAATTCGTTGGATACTCGAACATGTTGAAGGTGCAAGAGCACGTGCAGAAAAAGGTGAGCTTTGTTTTGGAACCGTGGACAGTTGGTTGATTTATAAGTTCACCAATCATAAGACACATGCCACGGATATTTCAAATGCCAGTCGTACGATGTTATTTAATATCCATGACTGTCAATGGGATGATGAGTTGCTTGAATTATTTGATATTCCGCGCGCGATGTTGCCGGATGTGCGCACTTCAAGTGAAATTTATTCTGAAACCACAACCACTTTATTTGCGAGTAAAATTCCGATTGCAGGCGTTGCAGGAGACCAGCATGCTGCATTGTTTGGGCAAATGTGTGTGGACAAAGGAATGATGAAAACGACCTATGGTACAGGTTGTTTTATGATGATGAATGTTGGGTCTAAGCCTATGCAGTCTCAAAATAACCTTTTATCTACGATTGCCTGGCAAATTGGAGATG
>CAXBFV010000185.1:0-3491 GCA_963974985.1 uncultured Gammaproteobacteria bacterium
GACGTAAAGGCATGGATGTATTTGGTGTCATTACGATTGCCTGCATTACAGGGCTTGGTGGCGGAAGCGTTTCTGATACTCTGCTCGGCGTACACCCCCTTACTTGGGTTAATGCACCCAGTTATATTCTTATGGTAATCACCGCGGCTATTGTTGCAATTTTTGCAGTTAACTTCATTGTCCGTAAACGCAAACTTTTCCTTATTCTTGATGCTTTAGGCCTTGTTACCTTTGCTTATCTGGGCAGCACCATTGGCTACCATGCCACACATAGCATCATCATTGCCATTATTATGGGTGTGCTCACAGGGGTTGCTGGTGGCATGATGCGTGACATTCTATGTAATGACATCCCATTAGTATTTAAAAGCGAGCTCTACGCCTCTATTGCAATCATCGTCAGCGTATTAACCGTCGTTGCCATAGAGTTTAATCTTCACTCTTATTTATGGGCTATTGGAATTCTTGTCATTGGATTTGCCTTACGCATGCTTGCCATTTTCAAAAATATCAAGCTGCCTACTTTTCATTATCAGATTTAGAATACTTTTATTAGTAAAGTCTCAATCTTGTTTTTAATTTTTCTTCTAAAAAGCTTATAATAGTTAGGTCTTTTATTAATAACCTTTGGAAAAACATCTCATGCAAGAAATCTTTGCCCTCTCCCCTGTTGATGGCCGTTATGCAAGTAAAGCCAATAGCCTCCGCAAAACCCTGAGCGAATATGGTTTAATTTATTACCGTGTATTGGTTGAGGTTAGATGGATTCAACATCTTGCTGATCAAACAGGCATTACTGAAGTGCCTGCTTTTTCTTCAGAAACTAATCAATGCTTAGAAGATATCATTACAAACTTTTCAGAAGCTTGCGCTCTACGCGTTAAAGAAATTGAAGCGACTACTAATCATGATGTTAAAGCCGTTGAATATTTTATCAAAGAAAAAATTGCGACCAATGAAGAGCTTAATAGAGTAAACGAATTCATCCACTTTGCGTGCACCTCAGAAGATATTAATAATCTTTCCTACGCATTAATGCTTAGGGATGCACGTGATACGGTCATGCTGCCAATGCTAAATGAAATGCAACAGTCATTCCAAAAACTTGCCCATGACTATGCCAGCACACCCCTACTTTCAAGAACACATGGACAACCGGCATCTCCAACCACCATGGGCAAAGAGATTGCTAATGTTCATGCGCGTTTAGCACGCCAATTAAAGCAATTAGAAAATTCAGAAGTCTTAGGTAAAATTAACGGTGCTGTAGGTAACTATAACGCGCATATTTGTGCTTACCCTGAATTAGACTGGGAAGGGATTGCTAAGGATTTTGTAGAAAACAAACTAGATCTTACCTTTAACCCTTATACCACTCAAATTGAACCTCATGATTATATTGCAGAGTTTTTTCATAATATGTGTCGCATCAACACTATCCTTATCGATTTTAATCGTGATATTTGGGGTTATATCTCACTGGGTTATTTCAAACAAAAAACAATTGCTGGTGAAATTGGTTCTTCCACAATGCCACATAAAGTTAATCCAATTGATTTTGAGAACTCAGAAGGCAATCTTGGTCTTGCCAATGCGATCATGGAGCATCTTGCTCACAAACTACCTATCTCCAGATGGCAGCGTGATCTGACTGATTCCACCGTGTTACGTAATATTGGTATGGGATTGGCTTATAGCGTTATTGCTTATCAAGCCACCTTAAAAGGGATGTCTAAACTTGAACTCAATGAAGTGCCTTTATTGGCTGACTTAGCTGCCAACGTTGAAGTCCTTGGCGAAGCGGTTCAAACTGTCATGCGCCGACATGGCATTGAAAAACCTTATGAAAAACTCAAAGAGCTCACTCGAGGTAAACGCGTTTCATTAGAAGAGATGCGTGTCTTTATTCAGAAACTTAAAATTCCAGAAACGGCTAAAGCTCAATTACTTGAGCTCACACCTGCGAGTTATATTGGGAAGGCTCAAGAGCTAGCAAAAAAATAAATACTTTTTAAAAAACTGAGCCTTATTTTATATTTTTGAAAAAAAGAAAGTTTAAATACCCAGGCCAGCCAACGACTGACAAATAGACTGAACAATATAAGTGAACTTGGGATAGGATGCTTCAAACTCTAATGCCGCATCCTCTAAATCACCATAGGGGATTTCCTGGGATGGTACACCCTCCAAATTTTCAAGCTTTTCATGTGCAAGCTTAATCACAGCCTTTGCTTCTTCCTGTTTATCGCCAGGCAAGGCATCACACTCACTCTCCAGTTCTGAAAGTAACGCAATCAACGCATCACGTTTGCCTACATCTAGCCCTTCTTTACCCACTAATATTTGTTTCATTTGACCTAATGTGTTCTTTGGCATTTTTAAATTCCTAATTTAAATTATAACCTTAAGCATAGCAGCCAGTTTCAAGAATTAACATATTAGCTAATCGTAACTTTTGCTCTTTTGACATTCAAAAAAGGCAACAGCAGTAACGCCACCAAAATACACGCAAACATAGACAATGCGGCAAACTGAATCGGAGCTACAAACCCCGTTAGTTTTTCAAACCAAGCAATTCCCGCATGCCATTGCATCATGCCACCTACCACTAGCTGGAATATTTCCGTTAAAAGTGTGATTAGCATATTCAATATCGCAATACCCACACCCGTATATTCCATGGGACATATTTGATTAAAGAAGCGCCAAATTAGAACCTGAGCCGCCGCGGAACAGCCAAACAAGAAGACCCAAACACTTACCGAATGCCCCACGGTTCCAACTCGATACATCATGAAAAATAAAAGGCTTCCAGAAATTAAACTCAATACTAAAATCAAGGCTTTCTCTTTTGCAAAACGATCCGCCAAAAAACCCACAATTGGACTAAAGACCACCCAACCTAATAATATAAATGTAATGGCTTTCGCACTTACTTCTTGCGTGAGCCCGTATTCATGCTCAAAAAAATACACGCCCCACTGCGCTGTCAACACGACAGTTGGCACATATAAAAGACCACCCACCAAAGCTGTCAGCCAAATACCTCTATTTTTTAATAACGCAGCCGTCTGAGAGATAGAGGTTTTAAGATCAGGCAGTGCTTTTTGTTCCGCCAGCCTTTTTTGCGTTTTACCCAAGGCAAACCAAATAAACATAGCGATAACCAATGAAGCACCACCAGACCAAACAAACACCTCCCGCCAATCAACACTGCTAGAAACAACCGTACTAATTTGCTGCGCATAAGCTGCGGCCAAAGTACCCACAGAAATAACAATACTGGCTAAGAAGGCAAAATAACGCGCTGATAAGTATTCTCTGCACAGCTTTAAGACGCCCACAAAAGCAAAAGAAGACCCAAGCCCTACAAGCAAACGCCCTATAATAGAAATATTATAACTATCAAATACAAAAACAGCATTCCCGATGCCGCACAATAGAACGGCTACGACTAAAACTCGACGATTTCCAAAACGGTCTAACAGTAG
>CAXBFV010000186.1:0-3477 GCA_963974985.1 uncultured Gammaproteobacteria bacterium
TTAAATCAACAAAGGCGCCTTTGTTGATTTAATTGAAATTGATGCTGCTTCAAGAACTCGTGTAGAAGACACTCGTGAAATTCTTGACAACATTCAATACATGCCAACAAAAGGGCGCTACAAAGTTTACATTATTGATGAAGTACATATGCTTTCCACGCACAGCTTTAATGCCCTGCTGAAAACTTTAGAAGAGCCACCTGAACATGTTAAGTTTTTACTTGCCACTACAGATCCTCAAAAACTCCCTGTTACCGTTTTATCAAGATGCTTACAGTTTCATCTTAAAAACCTTTCCAATTCTGAAATCCAGACTCAACTCACACATATTCTTGCTGCAGAAAAAGTCTCAGCGGAAGACGAAGCCTTAGCGCTTGTTTCTCAACAGTCTGACGGCAGCATGAGAGACGCACTAAGCTTAATAGATCAAGCCATTGCTTACTCTCCTCTAGAAATCCACGCTTCTGATATTCGTAAAATGTTAGGCACTGCCAATATTTCCACAATCATAAATATCGTCAAATCAATTGCGCAACAAGATTTCACAGCGCTAATGCCACAAATTGAGAAAATACAAAATGATGGCGGGAATTTTCAAAATGCATTGACCTGTCTGGCCGAAATTTGGCATACCATCAGTCTATATCAAGCCACAGGTCAATTCAGCCATCAGAGGTTTCCTGCTGAAGATATAGTAGAATTTGCAAAGACATTAACCCCTCAAATCTTGCAACTTTTTTATCAAATCACAATTAAAAGCCAGCAAGACATTCATTTAGCGCCCAACGGAAAGATCGGCTTCGAGATGGCGACACTGAGAATGGTCGCTTTCACGCCCAATAAAATATCAAATGAAAACACACCCTCCACGCACATACAAAAGCCCTCTGTGCAAAAACTCTTCATTAAGCCTAATACCCCTGAGACTCCACCTAAACAAATTCAACCAACTTCAGAAATAAAAAATGATACTACGTCCACCCCTAATGAAACCACCCCCCCCTCGACCACAGCAGAACACAATCCAAATTTTAATTGGCATGAAATTGCGGCACAAATTAATCTAAAAGGTCCCGCTAAACAGCTTATTCTAAATAGCACCCTTTCAAAGAACTCTCCAGACAGCATCACCATTGCCATCGACCCTTCTTTCCAAGCCATACTATCTGAAAATTTAAAGTCTAAAATTGCCTCTGAACTCAAAAACATGCTAAACCCTAACACAAAGGTTTACTTTGAAACCCCAAGCGCCATAAACAAAGAACTACCCACAGAGCCCCAAAAAAATCTCAACACCCCTCAAGAGATCACCCCCGCTGCGCAGAAAAAAAAGACCGAAGAGGCGAGCCTAGAAACCGCCTTTAATACATTACAAAACGACCCTATTATTCGTGAGCTTTGCAACACTCTAGATACGAAAGTTGAAAAGCAAAATATTAGGCTTTATGACAAACCCACAGAGTAACTCAAAGTAACCCTGTTTTTAAAATGCGTTATCTTTTTAAAAATTATTGGTAAATCCATTTGTTTTCCGTTAGAATCCTTGCGTTACTTCGGTAGGTGTTAGCGTCTGTGTCAGTGAAGCGTTAGCATTTTGTTTAATCAGACACTGAACAAAAGTTATTTAGGATATTTATATATGGAAAACTTTAAAGAACTCTTTGAAGCCTCTTTACTAGAAACCGAGATGCGTCTTGGTAAAGTCATTCGTGGAACCGTTGTTTTTATCGACAACGAATTTGTATGGGTAGACGCTGCCCTCAAATCAGAATCCATCATTCCAGTTGATCAGTTCAAAAACAGTGCTGGCGAATTAGACATCGCAATTGGCGATCATGTTGACGTTGTCCTTGAGCACATCGATAACAACATGGGTGAAACTAGACTGTCACGTGAAAAAGCACAACGTCTAGAAATCTGGACGGCACTTGAGCATTCTTGTGAAACAGAAGAGAACATTGTTGGTCGCATCACTAGTCACGTTAGAGGCGGTTATACTGTAGATGTTAAAGGCCTTAAAGGATTCCTACCTGGTTCTTTAGTTGACGTTCGTCCACTTAGAGATATCAGTCATCTTGAAAATAAAGATATTGAATTCCGCATCATTAAACTTGATCACAAGCGCAACAATATAGTTGTTTCAAGACGTGCTGTGGTTGAAGCCGACACTAAAGAAGAACGTGAAGAGCTATTAAGCAAACTTGAAGAAGGTTCAATCGTTAAAGGGATTGTTAAAAACATCACTGACTTTGGTGCCTTTATTGATCTTGGCGGCATTGATGGTCTTCTTCATATCACTGATATGTCTTGGAGCCGTATTAAGCATCCAACAGATGTATTGGCTATTGGTGATGAGCTTGATGTTAAAATCATTAAGTTTGACCAAGAAAAAGGTCGTATTTCTCTGGGCATCAAACAACTTGGTGACGATCCATGGAAAAATGTTGCAAGTGAATTACCAATCGGAACTAAGCTTCCAGGTAAAGTTACTAACATTACTGATTATGGCTGCTTTGTTAAATTACAAGAAGGGATTGAAGGACTTGTTCATACTTCAGAAATGGATTGGGCAAATAAAAACTCTAACCCTCATAAACTTGTAACACTTGGACAAGAAGTTGAAGTTATGGTTCTTGAAGTAGATGCCGATAGACATCGTATCTCTTTAGGCATCAAGCAATGCATTATTAATCCATGGCAAGCATTTGCTGAAAAATACAAAGCTGGTGATACTGTTAAAGGTACCATCCGTTCAGTTACTGACTTCGGTGTATTTATTGGCCTTGAAGGCAGCATTGATGGTCTTGTGCATATTTCTGATGTTTCTTGGACTAAGTCTGGTGAAGAAGCCATTAAAGACTATAAGAAAGGTGATGAAATTGACACCGTTATGATTTCAATTGATACTGAAAGAGAGCGTATTGCTTTAAGCATCAAGCAACTTAATGATGACCCTTATGCTAAATATATTGAAGCAAATGAAAAAGGCGCTATCGTTAAAGGTACCATCACTTCAGTTCAACAAAATGGTGCTGTTGTAGAACTTGCGTCTGAAGTAGAAGGCTTCATTCGTGTTGCGGATATCGCTAAAGAACATGTTGAAGATGCACGCACAGAGCTAAAAGAAGGTCAAGAAATTGAATCTCGTATCGTTAGTTCTGACAAAAAGCGTCGCAATATCAGCTTATCAATTCGCGCATTAAGTGAAGACTTTGAAAAAACAGCTAAAGCCAACTATAAAGCTGAGCAAGTTTCACCAACCACTATTGGTGACCTAATCAAAGAGAAAATGAAAGACTAAAATTTTTAGTTCTAAATTTTTCTATAAAATCTAAAGCCGGTTATGTTTTGCATTACCGGCTTTTTTATTTAGAGGCGCATTATAAATATTTTCAAAAGGATTTTACTATGAGGTACTTTGCAGGCATTGAGGCAGGCGGCACGAAGTTTGTTTGCGTCATATCAAACGAAGAAGGC
>CAXBFV010000187.1:0-3465 GCA_963974985.1 uncultured Gammaproteobacteria bacterium
AAATTCTTTAAGAGCAATAAGATTTTCATTGGTAAAGATGTTGATACAAAGGCCCCAATCTACATCCCTGATAGTGAAATTGTTCAGCAGAAGTTACCTCACTTTTCAATTATTGGTGCCAGTAGTAAAGGAAAAGGTACTTTTTCACAGTCATTTTTAGTTCAAATGCTGCACAAAGGCTTTCCAGTAATTGTATTTGATCCTAATAAAGATGACCATATGATAAAAAACCTAAAGTATCATGCTGATATGTTAGGTAAGCAATTTCATTGGATTGATTTTGAAAACTACAATAAGCCTCAAATTGATTTGCTACAGGGATGCACTGAATATCAGTTTAAACAGTTAACAAACATGATGTTCCCTAATTTAAAAATTCGTGAGAGTGATGGCAACTATTATGCTCAGTTCTCAAGGCTTGCTCGTGAGGTCTACGCTCAAGAGGTTTCTAGCGCTTCATGCATGTATGATTTGCATCAAAAAATATTTGAGAAATACACAGAAGATCATTTGAAAGGAGAGGATGGAAATATTCCTCAGTTTGTAAATGAATTCTTGGCAATGGCCAAGCTTGGCATTATGCGTGTTCAAGACAGTATCCAAATTGAAGAGATTATAAATAACGGTGATGTTCTCTATATCTCCTGTCCTGAAATGGAGGCTGATGATGAGCTCTCAGTTTTATGTAGAGCATTGTTTATGCGAACCTTACAAATCATAAAATCACGTGATGAAGGTAACAAGAAGCATGTTTTTTTATTTGTGGATGAATTTGCTGACTTTGTAAATGCGAGTGTTAAAAAAGCTATTGAGCAGGTCAGAAAAAAAGCATGTACTTTGCTTATGAATATGACATCATTTGAAAGTCTTAGAGGCACTCAGAAAGATGTGGATTCAGAGGCTTTTATTGATACGGTGAAAATTAACAGCATTAAGCTTATTTATGCTCAGCCTGATTCTAGAATCGCTAAGAACGTGAGCAATATGACGGGTGAGAAGATTGTTAAAGTAGAAAGGGAATACTTAGAAAGGAATGAGGCTCTAAAAGAGTTGCAACACGCGGGTGAAACTTATCAAACACCTGAAAAAGTTCCAGTGTATAGCTCCACTATCATTGAAAACCTACCTCCTAATGTGGGGGTCCTTCTTGGTTTGGGACTGCCGAAATTAATTCAAACAGACACATTGCGTTATCCAAGCGAGGTACACAAACCAAATCTAATAAACGCTCGTGAGTTTCAGCTTAAAAATGATAATGTTTTAGGACTTGAAAGTAAGGGTGATAAAACCAGCCAACAACAAAATCAAAGCAATGATCAAAATGATTTGATGGAGGTTTTGTAATGGAAGAAGAAACAAGAGGGCGTAAAGATCTTATTGAGCAGGGGGTAGTTCGTCAAAAATTAGCGTTATCATTCTTGGCTGATGAGGTTTTTACTAATCGACGAATGCTAATGGAGGTAACAGGCATAATAACACACAAAGGAATCAGACATTTTATTCGCCGATTAGAAAAAATGGATTTAATTAAAAATATAGAAATTCCGAGCATTGAGGAAGAGGGTAAAATTTACGATTTGGTTGGAATAACCACTCATGGTATGGCTCTGGCTGGAAAGGTTAACAGAAGAGGTGTAGAAATAAGTAAAATTAAACACTCACAGTTACTACATAAGTTCTTGTGTCAAAGGGTCCATTTAAATGCCATAGGTAAGGGCTGACAGTATATCAGCGGCAGATGGCTAGAAACTAAATGGCTGGGCCATAAAGGTGTGAAACGTCCTGATGGATTAATTATAAAACCTGGTAGCACTATTGCAATTGAAGCCGAAAGAACAGTAAAGAGTAAATATCGCTATCAGCAAGTGATTATTCATTACCTTAAAATGATTAAAAAAGGTGAATTTGAGAAGATTTGGTACGTGATGCCGAATGAAAAAACTAAACATGCTGTTGAGCAGGCAATGAAATCAATAGAATCATTGACGGTGATTTCAAATGGAGAAAAGAGGTCATACCCATTAAATGATTCGATATGGGAGAAGTTTGAATTCTTTATTTTATAGTTTGTATTTTTTAGTGATATTGTTATTTGCAGAGCTGATATACAAATAGAAGCAATTCAAAATTTTGCAAGGTATGTAAAGTGGTCAGATATATTGACGCTTATGCCACTTGATTCTTAGGGAAGGGGAAAGTGTTGCAAAAATTTGTAGAATTACTCAGATTGCAGCGGCTCTATAATTACTGCTGACGCGATTATTGACTTGTATATATATTAATTTATTATGATCGTAAAATATTCATATTTAAGTTAAGCTTCGTAGCACTTGATATAGCCTTTTAATAAAAACTTTGAATAGTAAGGTCAATAAAATGAATTCTATTTATGATATTTACCATTACAAGTGGCGAAAGTATCAGCGCCAGTTTGAACAACTTATAAAGAGTGTCAACTTACCATTTGATATTGAAGCCTTATATTACTATAAAATCAACATGTTAAAACAAGTTGTCGAAATTCCGATCATTTTTCATCCAAACTTTCTTAAATTTGCAGAATATGAAAAAGTTGACAGTTCTTTGTTCGCAAATTTTGAGAACTTGCTTCAATTGCCACCTATTATGGATAGTGATTACATTAAAAATATTGAGATTAAATATCAGTCTTATTCGCACTTAGAGTCTTTTGTCGGCGGCAAACTTTATAAGCTACCAATTATGCTTAGATACCAGAATAATGCAATAAGTTGGATTGGTGTCTATGTTGATATAAAGAACTATTATATTGCAAAACAGTATGAAGGTGGTAATTGCATTTTAACGTTGCATAATTTAATTGAATCTAGTTACGATAGAATTATTTATACTAAAGATTTTGAGTACATAAATTCCTGTGATGTGCCTAAAGTTAATGAAATAAACATAGAAAGAACCATAGATCAGTTTAAAAACTTAAGTAGAGCTGAAAACCGTTGTTTTGTAGCGATCTACAATGGTAAGTATGAAAGTCGAGACATTGCTGCATATCTTAGCCGTTCTGTACGAACGGTCGAAGGCTTAATGGTAACTATGATTTATAAACTTAATCTTAAAAACCGATATGAACTTTTTGTTAAGGTTTCGGAAGGGCATATCCATATGCGATATCTCTTTAGCAATGGAATGCTGTCTTAGCTTACATAACCTTAGCTCTCAAAAATGTCTATAAATGCGTAGTTTTGCGCTAAAAATATGTGATGAATATTATATAATTTAGCTAATGCATATGACTCGAATAGAATATCCAGCAGAGGGTATCCACTTAGTCAACATTTACAAGTTATTGGCAATATATAGTTAGGTGGCTTATTTATGAATAAAACAAAAATAGTCTGTTTATTATGTAGTATCTTAATAAGTAGTCAGTTATGGGCAACTAGCTTACAAACTGGTAATGATGTTAATCACACTACCCCTAAAGTC
>CAXBFV010000188.1:0-3459 GCA_963974985.1 uncultured Gammaproteobacteria bacterium
ATGCATATACACTTCCACTGATAAGTATAGCATTTGAAACGTAGCTGCGCTTAATAGGTAATCAGGAATGATTTTGAAAGGTTTATTTGTAGCTTTTAAAATTATAATGCTTGATCGCCAATTTCTTCAGTGCGAATACGAATAGCCTCTTCAATTGGAGATATGAAAATTTTCCCGTCACCAATTTTTCCTGTTTTAGCATTCTCAATAATAACATCAATACAGTCATTAATTAGTTCATCTTTGACGGCAGTAGAAAGCTGTATTTTAGGAATAAAATCAACAGCATATTCAGCGCCTCGATAAAGTTCAGTATGCCCTTGTTGAGTGCCAAAACCTTTAACTTCTAAAACAGTAATTCCGCCAACGCCAAGCTCAATAAGTGCTTCCCTAACATCATCTAGTGTGTGCGGACGAATTATGGCTGTTAGAAGTTTCATTCTATTTCTCATGTATGCTAGATTACAGTTAGCATAGTCAAAGATTTTGAAATGATAAATGCTTGAAAGGGATTAATATGCTTGATAATAAAATTTTTAGTGAGATTTCTCAAAAAATTACTGATGCATTGCCTCAAGGTATGCAAAACATCCCATCAGATATAGAAAAAAATATTCAGGTTGTTTTGGCGGCGTCTTTTGAAAAGTTTAATCTTATAACGCGTGAAGAGTTTGATGTTCAGACTAAGGTTTTAGAAAAAACACGGCAAAAGTTAGAAGAATTAGAGAAGAGTTTTTCAGAGATTCAAAAGAAATTTAATTAATATTTAAGTAGGTATAATGTCTTTAGCAATTATAAAAACCAGAGCGCCAAGTGGCATGGGCGCACCAATCGTTGATGTGGAAATTCATATTTCTAATGGATTGCCTAGTCTTTCAATAGTAGGTTTGCCGGAAACGACGGTGAAGGAAAGTAAAGACCGCGTTAGGAGTGCGATTTTAAATAGTGGATTCACTTTCCCAAGTAAGCGTATCACGATTAATTTGGCACCTGCTGATTTACCTAAAGAAGGTGGGCGATATGATTTACCTATTGCAGTAGGTATTTTGGTCGCGTCGGGACAAATTGTTAATAATCATTTGCTAGATTATGAGTTTTGTGGGGAGCTTGCGTTAAGTGGTGATATAAGACCTGTTTCGAGTTTATTGTCATTCGCTTTACAAACAAGAGCCGCAAATAAGCAGCTTATTTTTCCTAAAGAGAATGAAATAGATGTCTCTTTGGTTGCGAGTGATTTTTGTTTACCTGTTGGGCATTTAAATAAGGTCGCTATGCATTTGAACGGAACAGCCTCAATTGAGAGGTTAGTGTTTAGTGGGTTGAAAAGTGAGCCTGATTATAAAATTGATCTTCAGGATGTGAAGGGGCAATATTTTGCAAAGCGTGCATTAGAAATTTCAGCGGCTGGAGGGCATAATTTATTGTTAATTGGTCCGCCCGGGACAGGCAAAACTATGTTGGCAAATAGATTAAATACTATTTTGCCAGATTTAAATATGGATGAGGCGATTGAAACGGCAACAATAAACTCGATTAAAGGCAATATTAAAACCACAAAAGAATTATTTCAAAGGCCATTTAGGGCGCCTCATCATTCCTCTTCGGCAGCAGCATTGGTTGGGGGAGGGAGTAATCCTAAGCCTGGTGAGATTTCATTGGCAAATCATGGCGTTTTATTTTTAGATGAGTTGCCGGAATATGACAGAAATGTCTTAGAAGTTTTGCGGGAACCTTTAGAGTCTGGAAAAATTTTAATATCTCGTGCAAGTCGTCAAGTAGAGTACCCTGCCAACTTCCAGTTAGTTGCGGCAATGAATCCTTGTCCATGTGGTTATCTTGGCTCTAGTTTAAAATCTTGTAGAGATACTGATCTGCAGATTCAGCGCTATCAGGCAAAATTATCAGGGCCGCTACTGGATAGGATTGATTTACATATTGAAGTGCCAGAGTTAAAAAAAGGCGTTTTGTCAAACACAAGTATAAAAAGTGAATCAAGTGTGGATATTAGAAAGCGTGTAAATATAGCAAGAAAACGGCAATTAGAAAGACAAGGTTGCACTAACCATACTTTGACAGTTAGACAATTAGAAGAATTTTGTAAGTTGCCTCAAGAAGGTGTGGCATTATTAGAAAATGCAATGACAAAATTAGGTCTATCCTCTCGCTCTTACCATAAAATCATAAAAGTTTCTCGAACCATTGCAGATTTGGATGAAGCAAAAACAATAGAAATAAAACATTTAGTTGAGGCTCTGTCATATCGCAAATGCGAGCAATATATGCAAAAGGCATCTTAGCTATAGTATAATTAAACATAGGGAAAATGAGCATAAATATGAGCCAGGAAAAGAAAACGTCTCGAAAACAAAGAATACTTGATGTGTTGCTTGTATTGGGCATGAGGGTGTTTAGTTTTTTACCATTGGCTGTGGCTCAGTGGGTGGGATTGATAATAGGCAGAATATTTCGAATGGTGTTTGTTGCGCGTAGAAATATAAATCTTTGTTTGCCCTACTGGAAGCAAAAAGAGAAAGAGACGCTTGTGAAGCAAGCTATTTCTCAGGCTGTTATGACGGGTACAGAGATGCCTTATATTTTTATGAGAAATCCTGAAACTGTACTCAAGCACCTGAAAAGCGAGAGAGGGGTTGCCAAACTCAGAGCTGCTTTAACAGAAGGTAGGGGTGTTTTAATGTTGGGCCCCCATATAGGTTGCTGGGAGATGGCAATTATGTATATGGGCAAACATTTTCCAACATCCGTTCTTTATACGGCCCCTAAAATTCCTAAGATGGATGAAATTATTTATCATGGGCGAACTCGGTCTGGGATTAAAATGTTACCGACTAACGCTAGTGGTGTGAAAGGGCTGTATCAGGCTTTGGCAAATAATGAAATTGTAGTGATGTTGACAGATCAGGTCCCAATAGATGGTAGAGGTGCAACATATGTGCCGTTCTTTGACATTGATGCAAAAACAATGAGTTTTCCAACAAAGTTATTCAAAAAATATCAGCCAGCCGTTTTTTCAATCTACTGTGCTCGACTGGGTATAGGTAAGGGTTTTGAAATGCGGATTGATTCGATGGAGGGGAGTTTTCAAAAAGCTCAAAAACTAAATAAAGTAGAAGATGTTTTTGCTCATGCTTGTTCATTAACATATGAAAAAATTATTTTAGAGCAGCCAGAGCAATACCAATGGGTCTATAAACGCTTTAAGTATCAGCCGGATGGTGTTGAAGACTATTATCAAAACAATAAATTTTAAAGATTAGGTGGTTTACTGATGAAAAATGAAAGATTTTTACGAGCACTAGCAATGAAAAGTGTAGATGCTACCCCTGTTTGGATGATGCGTCAGGCGGGTCGATATTTGCCTGAATATCTGAAAGTGCGTGCCCAGGTAGGTGATTTTATGACGCTATGCAAAACACCTGAGCTTGCTTGTGAGGTGACGCT
>CAXBFV010000189.1:0-3453 GCA_963974985.1 uncultured Gammaproteobacteria bacterium
AATTGACAAGCAAAGCATTTAAGTTATTTATGGACATTTCCTTAGGGTTTATTGCTTATTGCAATTGGTATTAAGTTATCCCTTTTACTTGCGAATTTTTATAGCTTACTAGATAATGCGCTCTTAAATTTATTAAAACTTCGGAGTTCTTTATGTTAACGCAAGATATGCAAGACAGATTAAACCAGCAGATTAAATTAGAGTTTGAATCTTCAAACCTTTATCTTCAGATGTCAGCATGGTGTGACCACCATAATTATGATAATTGTGCGACTTTTTTAAGCGCACATGCTTTAGAAGAAAGAGAGCATATGGAAAAACTTTATAATTATGTTTTGGAAACGGGCGCTTATCCGCTGTTATCAGCTATCGATGCACCAAAAACTGAATTCCATACTTTAAAGCAGGTATTTGAAGAAACTTTAGCACATGAAAAACTTATTACAGGTGAAATCAATGAGTTAGTCGATTATGCGCTTTCATCAAAAGATTTTGCAACCTTTAGTTTCTTACAATGGTTTGTTCAAGAACAGCATGAAGAAGAAAAACTATTTAGCACTATTATTGGTAAGTTTGATTTGATTGGTGAAGATGAAAAATCTTTATATTATATTGATAAAGAAATTTCTAAATTAAGTGTTGCTCCGACTGAGATAACTGCTAATTAATTGGTGTGTTTTTGCTGCTCGCCTTATTAACTTGAGGCATAGCAGTACACTATGTTATAATGCATTTATTGCTTAGTATTAGAAATACACATTATGTCAAAAGAGCTGGTTGTAAAAAAGAATTGGTTGCCCGTTCCTTCAGGTTCAAATCTTGAGGGTCTTGAGCAATACCTGCGTTTTGCCAATAAAGTACCCATGCTTACCGAGGAAGAAGAAAAAGATTACGCCGCTCGGTTAAAGTATCAAAATGACATGGAAGCAGCTCAAAAACTTATTTTATCCCATTTGCGTTTTGTCGTAAAAATTGCCAAAGGGTTTAATGGTTACGGTTTACCTATTTCTGATTTAGTTCAAGAGGGTAACATCGGCTTAATGAAAGCCGTTAAGCGTTTTGATCCTGATTTTGGTGTACGTTTAGTTTCTTTTGCAGTGCATTGGATTAAAGCTGAAATTCATGAGTATGTTTTAAAAAATTGGCGCATTGTTAAAGTGGCGACCACAAAACCTCAACGTAAACTTTTTTTTAACTTAAGAGGTAGTAAGAAGCGTTTAGGGTGGTTTACACAAGAAGAAATTGAATCTGTTGCTAAAGATCTAAATGTAAAGCCAGAAACGGTTATCGAAATGGAAAAACGCATGAATGCCTACGATATGGCTTTTGATGCGCCTGTTGAATCTGAGAATGATGAAGTGTTTACACCTTCGATGTTTCTTGAAGATCATTCAAGTTCTCCTGAGACTTTGGTTGAAGGGGAGGAACTTGAGCATCAAATGCATACAAGCCTTCAAGATGCCGTTAAGTTATTGGATGATAGAAGTAAAGATATCATCACTTCACGTTGGTTGCTTGATGACAAAAAAACCTTACATGATTTAGCTGATAAATATAATGTTTCTGCCGAGCGTATTCGTCAGCTGGAAAGCCTTGCAATGACAAAACTCAAATCTTATATTGCGGCGTAAACCTTTTGTCTATATCATTGCGCCATCTTATTTCATGTCTAAATAACCTTTGTTCTTGGTACATTTTTGCCAGGTAATTTTTAGATATTTTTCGGAGAATTTTTGTCAAATAATCGATTGAATCGAAGCTTAAAGCATCGACATCTTACCATGATGGCATTGGGTGGTACCATTGGTACTGGTTTATTGCTTGCTAGCGGTGGTGCCGTGCATGACGGTGGCCCAGGTGGCGCGTTATTAGCTTATTCAATTGTAGCGGTTTTAGTTTATTTTTTAATGTCTAGTTTAGGGGAAATGGCAGCCTACTCTCCCACTACAGGTTCATTTTGTGAATACTCTGCAAAGTATGTGGACAAAGCATTTGGTTTTGCAATGAGCTGGAATTATTGGGTAAATTGGGTTTTGGTGATTGCCTCAGAGATCATTGCGGCAGCGATTGTTATGCAATTTTGGTTTCCTCATACGGCGATTTGGGAATGGGCAATTTTTTTCTTTTTTCTAATCTTGGGTTTAAATTTGATGGCCGTTCGCTTTTATGGCGAAGCAGAATATTGGATGTCGTTCATTAAAATTTCTGCGGTCATTATTTTTATAATCGTAGGGGCTTTGACTATTTTTGGTGTCTTGGGGGATCAAGGTGCGATTGGCTTTAAAAACTTTGGTATTGGAGACGCGCCTTTTCACGCAGGACTCTTTGGCTTTTTAAGTGTTTTTTTAGTGGCGGGTTATTCTTTTCAGGGAACGGAGCTTGTAGGTGTTGCGGCTGGTGAGGCGGATAATCCTCAGAAGAGTATACCTCAAGCCATTAAACGTGTTTTTTGGCGGATTGTGATTTTTTATATTTTGGCCATTGGGGTGATTTGCTTCTTAATTCCCTACAATAGTCATTATTTAGTAAATGCCAATTCAGATATAGCCATGAGTCCTTTTACACTTATTTTTGAAAATTCAGGCTTTAAGTATGCGGCATCGATTATGAATGTGGTGGTGTTAACCGCCATTATTTCTGCGGCAAATGCCAGCATGTATACGGCGTCTAGAGTGCTTTGGCACATGGGGAGCGTTAAAGAAGCGCCTAAAATTTTTAATTGTTTGAGTTTAAACGGTGTACCTGTGATTGCTGTGGCGACTTCCGGTTTGTTTTGTGGGATTTTCGCTATCACTTCATTTTTCGGAAGTGGTGTGATTTTTAATTGGTTAATCAATGTGATTAGTTTGGCGGGTTATATTGCTTGGTTTGGCATTTGTCTTAGTCATTATCGTTTTCGGAAGTCTTATCTGTTGCAAGGTAAGTGCTTGGATCTTTTGCCCTATAAAGCCAAGTGGTCACCTTTTGCGCCTATTTTTGCTATGACTTTAATTATCTTGATTATGATTGGGCAAGAAGTTATGGCGGTGATAGAGGGGCAGGCTACCTTAAGTCACTTCTTTGCGGTCTATAGTGGTTCAATTGGATTTATTCTATTGTATTTAGGCTATAAAATTTTCAAAAAAACTAAGATTGTGCCTTTATCAGAATGTGAGTTAGAGCTGAAATAGTTAGGCTTATATTGTGAGATGACGTGGAGGCATAATTTATGAAAACCTATTATGTATATATGCTGTTATGCATTAACGACGCCTATTATACGGGCTTCACGACTGATATTAAAAGACGATATGCTGAGCATTGTTCTGGATCAATCAAATGTAAATATACAAGAAGTTTTCCGCCAGTCGAAATTGCGGCTTGCTGGATTATTGAAAGCGATTCGAGCTCTGATGCCTTAAAGTTAGAGAGCGCTATCAAGAAGCTCAATAAAGATAAGAAACAACGATTAGT
>CAXBFV010000190.1:0-3446 GCA_963974985.1 uncultured Gammaproteobacteria bacterium
GTCGGCTTCTGATTCACAAATGAAAGCTCAGCAAAACTTAAAACGCTTACCTGATACCCAAAAAACAAAAGGTCCGCTAGAAAAATATGCTGTTAGCCAAATGAAGTTGGTAGGTATTATTCAACAAGGCGGTAAAAATTGGGCGCTGATTAAAAATGGTGATGGTCGTAATGTTTATAGTGTTAAGACTGGAGATTTTATTGGGAAGGACTATGGTTTGATTGATAAGATCACAAAACATGAAGTATTTATTACTGAGATTCACAAAACGCCTTCTGATCTTTGGGAAGAAAGAAAAGTTCACTTAGAGCTGAAAAATGAGGAACAATAACATGATTAAGTTAAAACATTTTGGATATGGTTTTCCTTTATTGTTGGGCGTTGTTTTTCACAGTGTCAATGCTGAGGATTTAACAAATATCTCTGTGATAAAAAAGGCAGGGACAGCGGCGGGGATTGATTTTAATTTCACTGATAAGGCGGTTGTGCCAAAATATTTTTCAGCGAATGATGGCAAACAATTAATTTTTGATTTCCCTGCAACCGTTAATATAGATCTCTCAAAAAGCCAATTAGAGGCCTTGTCAGGCAAACTTATTAAAAAAGTGTCGGTTCTAAAAAATAAGACCAAAAGCAGAATCATTGTAGATTTATTTCATGAAGACACGGTGCGTCTGTTGAGACAGCAAGATAAAGTAGTGCAATTTGGATTAAAAACGCTCGCCTCTTCAGAAAAAGAAGCTTCCTCAAAAGGACAAAAATTAACAAACATAGAAAGTGTTGTTGCCGACATTAAAGTTAAAAAAGGTTTGGATCAATCAGGAATTATTGAAATTAAACTGCCAAAAGAACATGGTTTAGTCACAACAAAGAAAGACGGTGACGATGTGCTGGTAAAAATTCATGAAGCGCGTCTTGCAGATAAGTGGTTAAACAAGATGAACGTTACTTCTTTTTTGACACCTTTAGTTTCAATTACCGGTAGTAATGGCTTTGCCTATGCTGAACTACGCTTGAAGAGCAATGAAGACGTAAGTTATGAAGAAGTTAAAGACGGTGATGATTTAAAAATTATTATTAGAAAGCAAAGTTTAAACTCAAATGTCTTTGAAAATAACAAAAAAATCACTTTAAATTTACAAGATATTTCAGTTAGAGCAGCACTTCAAATTATCGCAAATTTTGCGAGTATTAATATGGTCGTGAACGATTCTGTGAGTGGGGCAATTACATTAGGCTTAAAAGATGTGCCATGGCAGCAAGCTCTAGATATTATTTTAGTTTCAGAAAGCTTAGGGAAGCGTCAGATAGGCTCTATTTTATATATTGCACCAGCGTCTGAAATTGTGGCCCATGAAAAGTCAGAACTTTCTGCACGTCAAGCCTCAGAAGAATTAGCGCCTTTATATACGCGTTTTTACCCCCTTAATTATGCAACCGCTGCTGAGGCATTAACTTTTTTACAATCGGCTTCAGGTGGGGAGTCTTCGGTGCTCACCCCTAGAGGTTCTTTGCAATCAGATCAACGAACTAATACTTTAGTGATTAGAGATACGGAAGAAGGTATTCAGCGAACCATTCAAATTTTAAAAGAGCTGGATGTGCCGGTAGAACAAGTATTGATTGAAGCCCGTATTGTTGAAATCAATAAAAACTTTTTAGAAGAGTATGGTTTGAATTGGGGTGGAACAGGAGTTGGAACTGGACCAGCTTATACAAATGGTGGGGCTGGACCTAATAATATTTCAAGCGGAACAGGGACTTTTGCACCCCTGTATCCTACGGCTACGGCGGGGGCAAGTACTTTAGGTATTTCATTTACGCGCTTGTTGGGGGGGTTAGATTTAAATTTAGAACTGAGGGCATTGGAAACCGAAGGTCATTCAAAAATAGTCTCAAGTCCTCACTTGACAGTATCTGACAATCAAGAAGCCTATATTAAACAAGGACAAGAAGTTCCTTATCTTGAGGCAAGTGCTAGTGGAGCTGCCAGTGTCGCTTTTAAAGAGGCCGTGCTGGAATTAAGGGTTACCCCTCAAATTGCACCAGATAACAGTATTATTTTAGATATTGAAGTTAAAAATGACCGAGTAGATACAAGCGCAGCGCTTACATCGGTTCCAAGTATTAATACTCGAGAAATAAAAACACGTTTGATGACCTATGATGGCGAAACCATTGTCTTAGGGGGTATTTATGAAAAAACGGTCAATAGAAAGGAAAACCAAGTACCTTTATTAGGAGATATCCCTTTTCTGGGTTGGTTATTTAAAAGTACCAGTAATAATATTATTAATACTGAATTATTGATTTTCATTACACCTAAAATTGTGAGAACGACTATTCATCAACATGATCGTTAAGTCTAGCTTGCGATCAAGGTCATTATTGTGTATTTTATGTCACTTCTTAGCTAATGAATTTTAGACTTTGAAGTATTTTGGAAATTGAGGCTGCTCGCAGTCTTTATGTCAATCAACATGAAAAGATTTAGATAAAATTATGGTTAGAGCTCAAAGTGTATTTTTGATAGGTCCAGTTGGTGCAGGAAAAAGCACAATTGGTCGCCAACTTGCAAGTGAATTGAAATTGGATTTTTATGATTCAGATCGTGAGATTGAGTCAAAATGTGGTGCCAGTATCGATTGGATTTTTGATATTGAAGGCGAAGAAGGTTTTCGTCAGCGTGAGAAAAAAGTACTTGAAGAGCTGGTTGGTGAGCAAAGTATTGTTTTAGCAACCGGTGGTGGTGCAATTATTTTACCTGAAAATCGCACCTTGCTTTCTTCAAGAGGAAAAGTGGTTTATTTACAAGCCTCTATTGAGCAACAATTAGAGCGCACATCTAAAGATAAAAAACGCCCACTTTTACAAGTGCCAGATAAGAAAGGCCAGTTAGAAAAAATGATGGTTGAGCGTGAGCCTCTTTATCAAGAAATTGCGGACCTTACGATTGAAACCAGCGACACTACTGTGCGTAATGTGGTTCAGCGTATTGTGAAGCTTCTAATGGAAGATGAGTAACGAATAATGACGCACAAGGTTATTGTTAAGCTCGATCATGCGCAATATCCTATTTATATATCCCCCAATATTTTAAAGGGGGATTTCTTTTCCTCTATTAGGCATAAACGAGTAATGATTGTTTCAAACGAAACCATTGCGCCTTTGTATCTAGATAAGGTATTAAAAGCTTTAGAGCAAAATGAGTTTGAAGTTTCTATTTGTGTTTTACCGGATGGCGAACAGTATAAAAATACTGACAGTTTAATGTTGGTTTATTCACAATTGCTTACTGAAAACTTTTCTAGAAACAGTACGGTTATCGCTTTAGGTGGTGGTGTTATTGGTGATATGAGCGGATTTATTGCAGCGACCTATCAGCGTGGCATTGATTTTGTTCAATACCCTACAACGCTTTTAGCTTGTGTAGATTCATCTGTTGG
>CAXBFV010000191.1:0-3445 GCA_963974985.1 uncultured Gammaproteobacteria bacterium
AAGTTTCTTATTGCGCTTTTGTGCACGCAAAATTTGTTTCATCCATGGGTCGTAATTAGCACCGTTGTAAATAATAATTTGTGCGTGAGCTGCTTTTTTTGCAGTTTCAACGGAAGTGCTAAATAGATGGGGGTCGGCTTGAGGATTATCAATAATGCTGTGCACAGATACTTCATCACCACCAATTTCTTGGGCAAGTTTCCCATAGAAACTTTCAGCAGCAACAACCTGTATAGGTGTGGCAAAACTAATGCTAGCTAAAAATGTGGTGCTTAATAGCAATATAAATAATCGGTTACAAAAAGACATATGGAAAAGGCTTCTATTTTTTTGAAGATGTTACATTATAACATTTTATGGTCAAGTGGTTTTTAATCACAAAATGATATTTGCTTGGTATAATCATGGTTAATAAAGATCTTAAGAGATAAGCGTGAGTGACATGATAAAAAAGGTACCTGCTTTAGAAGTTAAAAATCTTTCAAAGCGTTATAAAAACGGTGTGTTGGCTGTAGATGATGTCAGCTTTACTGTTAATCAAGGCGATTTCTACGCATTATTGGGCCCTAATGGGGCAGGGAAATCCTCAACACTTGGTATGATTTCATCTTTGGTGAATAAAACCAGCGGTGAAATTTATATTCACGGTCACTCATTAGATAAAAATTACGTTGAAGCACGTAAAAATATAGGGGTTATGCCGCAAGAAGTTAACTTGAATATATTTGAAACGCCTTTACAAATTTTGATTACGCAAGCGGGATATTTTGGTATCCCTCGAAAAGAGGCCACAAAAACAACTGAGCGCCTTTTAAAAGAAATGGAGCTATGGGAAAAGAAAGATACGATGGTGCGCCATTTGTCTGGTGGAATGAAGCGCCGAGTAATGGTGGCGCGTGCCTTGGTTCATAATCCTAAACTTTTAATCTTAGATGAGCCAACTGCAGGTGTGGATGTTGAGCTTAGGGCTTCGATGTGGAAGTCTATTAATCAGCTAAATAGAAATGGATTGACGGTTATTTTAACCACCCATTATTTAGAAGAGGCTGAAAGCATGTGTAATCGGATAGCGCTCATTAATGACGGGAAGATGCATACAGATTCTGATATGAAGTCGTTATTGAGAGGTTTAGATAATGACAGATATATTTTAGAGCTTAAAGAGCCTTTGCCTCGTGGTGTTTGTCAGCAAGTTTCCATAGGGGAATGTCAGCGTATAGACGATATGACTTTGGAGCTTGTAACAGAAAAAGGGATGTCATTGAATCAAGTGTTTAGCGATTTGACAGCCCAAGGTATTGAGGTATTAGATATTCGAGCTAAATCTGCAAAGTTAGAGCAATTATTCATAAATGTGGCGCGTTCAAATAAAGATAAAAACAAAAATACAGTAGGTGTGTAAAGATGACGTTAAATGAATATTTAGTGATGTATTATACGATTCTTCGAAAGGAAATTGTTCGCGTTCTGCGTATTTGGCCTCAGTCATTAATTCCCTCTGTCATTACCATGACACTATATTTTTTGGTGTTTGGTAAAATAATTGGTTCACGTGTGGGGACAATGGGTGGTTTTGATTATATTAGTTTTATCACGCCGGGTTTGATTATTATGGCAGTGGTGAATAATGCTTATTCAAATGTGGTAGGCTCTTTTTACGGTAGTCGATTTAGTCAAGCTATACAGGAGTTATTAGTCTCTCCCGTCACTAATAATATCATAATTTTGGGTTATGTTTCGGGCGGTATATTAAGAGGAAGTGTCATTGGTGTTTTAGTATGTATTGTTGCTTCATTGTTTGGAGCTTTTCATGTCTATAGTATTTGGTTGTTGATTGTTGCCTTTATTTTTTGCAGTGGATTATTTGCATTAGGGGGATTGTTAAATGGTATTTTCTCTCAGAGTTTTGATGATACGATGATTTTCCCTACCTTTATTTTAACCCCGCTTATTTATCTGGGTGGGACTTTCTATGATATAAAATTATTACCGGCGCCATGGCACGAGATTGCGTTATTTAATCCAGTTTTTTATATCGTTGATTTATTTAGATATGCTTGTCTAGGTGTTTCAGAAGTTGATCCATTATGGTCATTTACGGCGGTCGTTATTTTCTGTGCCATCCTGTATGGAATTATTTTATATTGTTTGAATCGTGGGATTCGATTGAAGCCTTAGAGAGAGTGTAACCCTAGCTCGCATTTTTTATAAAACCTTCTAATATTAAACGAATAATGTTCAGTTTGTTTTAGGTTTAAAAAAGCTTTGAGGGATATGATTTTATGGAACTTATTTTATTAGCGATTGCATTGATTATTGTATTTTCAATTTGCTCTTGGGTGATTTGGCCTTTAAGAACATTGTGGTGGCTTTTAAAATATGTCTATAAGCAGCGTTATAACACCAGTTTTTTTCATGTAGATTACGTCCCTCAAGATAAACCAGCAGTGTTGCTGAGCACACATGTGAATCTATTTGTTGCGGTATTGGTTCGTGCTATTGCCAAGCAGCACGTTACGATGGTTTTTCGAGAGTACAATTGCCCGAGCAAATTAGTTAGACGTTTGCTTGATAAGTGTAACATTCAGATCATTTTTCCAAAAGATTTAAAGTCTTGGGATAAAACAGGTATTTTAATCATTAGACAGACTCGTTTTAAAGAGGTTGTTGAATTTGATTTGCCGATTGTGCCGCTAGATGTGTGTGGTTTTGAGCACGCAAAACATGAGGGTGGCCCTAATGTCTCTCAGTTGCTCCACTTAAATTTTGCGCAGTCTTTAGATATAGATTTAAGTGATAAGGCACGTGTAGATTTATTGAGTAATTATAATATTCAAGCATGGGATCACCATGTTTCAAATTTGCCAACTTTGCCTGAGCTATGGATTCGTCAAGCAAAAGCTCGAAGAAATGATTTAGTTTTAGCGGACTCTATGGGTGTTGAGCTAACCGGCACCAAAATGCTTACAGCAGTCCTAACAATGTCTAAAAAACTAGAGCCTTTGCTTCGAGAGCAGAATAGAATCGGAATTTGTTTGCCGCCGAGTGTTGGCGGTACGATGGCCATGCTAAGTGTGATGATGCAAGGCAAGACTATGGTGAATTTGAATTACACTGCATCTACAGCAGCGCTGAATGCGGCGATTGATGAAGCAGGTGTGGAGACAATTTTAACCTCAGGTAAATTTATTGAACAGCTAAAGAAAAAAGGATTTTTCTTAGAAGAGATTTTCAGTACTTGTAATATTGTTTTGTTGGAGGATGTGAAACAAGAAATTGATAAGCTTTCTTTACTATTGAATTTATTGCGTGTCAAAACAAGCAATGCCCAAACCCTGATTAAAAACTTTGTAAATAAAGTTTCTATTGATCACGAGGCGGTTATTTTATTTAGTTCAGAAAGTTTACCAATGGCTTGCGCATCTGTTGGGTCAGCATGACAAAT
>CAXBFV010000192.1:0-3425 GCA_963974985.1 uncultured Gammaproteobacteria bacterium
ACGCCATTAATTTCAGATCCAGGCTATCGGTTAGTTGAGGCTTTGAGATCTAGAAAGCTAGAGGTTGTACCTATTCCTGGTGCTTGTGCTTTAATTTCTGCTTTATCTGTTTCAGGACTCCCTTCAGATCGATTTCAGTTTTGTGGGTTCTTGCCTGCGAAGTCCTCTAACCGTCAAAAGGTTTATGAAAGTGTTTCAGATTATTCTGGCACCACTATTTTTTATGAATCCGTGCACCGCATTACGGCTTCTCTTGTGGATTTAAAAACAATTTTGGGTGCAGATAGAGAAATTGTATTAGCGCGTGAGCTAACAAAACAGTATGAAACAATTTTAAAAGGATCTGTTTCTGAAATGCTGGACTGGTTGGAAGAGAATGCGGATAAAATTCGTGGAGAATATGTCTTATTAATCCGAGGAAAAACATCAAACGATGAGGATGATGACAAAGCCGAAATAGGAGCAAAGAAATTAATAGTGATACTTTTAAAAGTGCTTCCAATAAAACAAGTGGCCAAGACCGCGAGTGAAATTACCGGGATCAAAAAAAACAAATTGTATGATTGGGCTTTAGAAATACAGAAGGGAGAGGAGGCGTGAATCGAGGTTTATTTACCTTCCAACAAGCTTGGAAGCATCGAGCTCAATTGAAGCAAGTTAAGAAAAATGACTTTTCTATTAAACAATTAATTGAAATTAAAGCAGATTGGCTTAAGTCTAAAAATATTAAAGTACTGGTATTAGATTTTGATGGGGTGATGGCGGCTCACGGTGAAGCATTACCTTGTGAAGAAGTGGTGAGTTGGTTACAAAATTTATCAAAAGAGTATATGCAAAAAAATATTTACATCTTGTCTAATAAACCTACGGAAGAACGCCGAGCTTATTTCAAAGAAAATTTTCCTGAAGTAACTTTTGTGGGGGGCGTACGTAAAAAACCCTATCCAGATGGCATGTTAGAAGTAGTTCGATTATCTGGCATAGAGGCGGATAAAATTGCTTTGGTCGATGATCGGTTACTAACCGGGTGCTTGGCGTGTTTATTGGCTGGTGCTAAACCCATTTGGTTGACGAAGCCTTATGCGAATTTTAAAAGTAGCCCATTTTTTGAGTCACTATTTGGGATTTTTAGATTAATGGACAGGGTTTTTGTTTTATAAATTAATCTGTGTATGTAGTCTATTACTTGTTAAACAGCTTTAAAAAATAAAATAAGGCATATTCTAAAAGCCTCCGAGCCTACCTTTTAAAAAAAACCTTTATTTGCTAAGTTAGTTAATGATACTAATTTTGCAAAATAAGGGTGGGAAATGAGTCAAACAATCATTCGAAAAGTCGCTATTTTAGGCGCAGGCGTTATGGGTGCGCAAATTGCAGCACACTTTACCAATGCACAAGTTGATGTGCTGTTATATGATCTGCCTTCTGATGGGAAAGATAAAAATGCAATCGTCAGCAAATCAATTCAGGGGCTTTTGAAATTAAATCCTGCACCTTTAGGACGCAAAGAAAATTTAGAAGGGTTAACGGCTGCTAATTATGAAACAGATCTTGAAAAGCTTAAAGACTGTGACTTGATTATTGAGGCGATTGCCGAAAAGTTAGAATGGAAGCATGATCTTTATGCAAAGGTTGTTCCGCATTTAAAAGACGGTGTGATTTTTACAACCAATACTTCTGGGATTCCAATTCGTGAATTAGTGAAACCTTTACCTGCTGCGGTGAAAGCACGCTTTTGTGGCGTACATTTTTTCAACCCGCCGCGTTATTTGCCATTGGTTGAATTGATTGCGCATGAACAGACAGAGCCCGCGCTTTTAGATGATCTAGAAACTTTCCTAACGACGTATTTAGGTAAGAGTATTATTCGTGCGAAAGATACGCCTAACTTTGTGGGTAATCGTATTGGTGTGTTTGCCTTAGCGTCTGTCATGCAGTATGCCGTGAAATATGACATTGGGTTTGAGGTAGCAGATGCGTTGACCGGTAAGCTTTTAGGTCGCCCTAATTCAGCAACCTTTCGTACGGCTGACTTAGTCGGTTTAGATACCATGATGCATGTGAATAATAATATGCTAAAAGCGGGGCAAGATGATCCCTGGATTAGTTTTTACGAGCCGCCAGCTTGGATTAATACGTTGATTGAAGCGGGTGCCTTAGGCCAAAAAACAAAAAGTGGTATCTATCAGAAAAAAGGTAAAGACTTATTTGTATTAGATATTAAAACGGGTGAGCATCGTCCTTCTACAGGGAGGCCTGCCAAAGAGGTTGTTGAGATCTTAAAAGAAAAAGATGTGGCTAAACGTTTTGAGGCCTTAAGAAATTCAGAGCATCCGGAAGCACAATTTGTGTATGCTGTTTACCGTGATAGTTTTCATTATGCGGCTTATCACCTAGAAGAAATTGCCGACTCTGCACGCGATATAGATTTATCTTTGCGTTGGGGTTATGGCTGGAAGGAAGGTTTATTTGAAACCTGGCAAAAAGCTGGCTGGTCAAAAGTGGCTAAATGGATTGAAGAAGATAATGCAGCAGGCAAGTCTTTAGTTAATGTTAAGTTACCAGAATGGGTCTCCAAAGTAGAGGGTGCTTATGACGGGGAAGGTAAAGCTTATGGTGTGAAAGATAAGACCTATCATGCGCGTCGTGATTTACCTGTTTATCAGCGTCAATATTACCCAGATGCGCTTTTAAATGAATCTTTTAATGAAGGCAAAACCGTATTTGAAAATGAAGGGGTCCGTGCTTGGACTCTAGACGATAATGTCTTGATTTTATCTTTTAAAAGTAAAATGTGTGCCATTGGTGCCGAGGTGCTTGAAGGAATTGTAAAAACCGTCAAAATTGCTGAGACTGAAGGGTTTGATGGGATTGTGATTTGGCAACGTCAGGGCACTAACTTTAGTGTGGGAGCTAATCTTGAAGAGTTTGGTATGGCCTTTATGTTGGATGGTGTGGACGCGGTGAAGGAAATCATTAAAAATTTCCAAAATGCCATGTTGTCTGTGCGTTATAGTATGGTCCCAGTTATTGCCGCAACCCAGGGCTTTGTTTTTGGGGGAGGCTGTGAGCTTATGCTTCATTCGGATCGAACCGTTGCCGCGCTAGAAAGTTATATTGGTTTGGTTGAAGTCGGTGTGGGACTTGTGCCTGCTGGTGGTGGCTGTAAAGAAATGGCCTTACGTGCGCAATCAAGTATTGATCCAGAAAAAGCCTTGCAAAAATATTATAAAAATATTGCCATGGGTGAAGTGGCCAAGAGTGCGCAAATGGCCCAAGAGATGGGCTATCTTCGTGAGAAAGATATCATTATTATGCATGCAAAAGAATTGTTATATGTTGCCAAAGAGCAGGTTAAAGCCATGAAAGTAGCAAATTATCGTCCGCCATTTAAACCAAAGATGAAAGCGGCAGGCCGTGATGCG
>CAXBFV010000193.1:0-3409 GCA_963974985.1 uncultured Gammaproteobacteria bacterium
TTAGAGTTTGAAGCGCTCACTCGCCGCATTGAAGGTCGCTCCCATATTAATTACAGAAGCTAGTCCATGACAGGCAAACCCTATATCGACACCCATGTTCATTTTTGGGATTTGCAGCAGCAAATTAATAGCTGGGTTGCGCAATCTAAAGATCAAGAACTCCATCAAAATTTTCTACCTGAGTCATTTATAATTAAATCCCCTCAAAATCTGAAGGGCCTAGTTCATATTGAAGCACATGACAGCACTATTCCCACAGAAATTGAGCAGGCCTGGCTACAAGAAATCATGTCACCCTTCCCTGACCTGGATTTTAAAAGCATTGCTTATGCAGACCTCACTCAAGACCCAAGAACTTTCGAAAAAATCATCTACGGACTTCAAAAATATCCTAGTTTTATCGGCATTCGACACATCCTTAGCTATCGCCCTAATAGCACATACTCTCCTTGCCAAAAGGAGCTTTCACAACACCCAAATATTATTAAAAACTTACACCTTTTAAAGCAACAAGATCTTATTTTTGAATGCCAGTGCTATGCTGAACAACTACTTAATTTACTACCCGCTATTCAAAGCTCGCAAGTTACTTGTGTTATCGAGCACGTCCTACTTCCTAATCACAGAAATGACGCCGATAAAATACTTTGGCTAAAAGCATTAGAAAAGGCAGGGAAATTAAAAAATACTTATATCAAATTATCTGGGCTAGATCTTTTTAATAAAAAACTAAATACAGAAAAGATTATTAAAACTTGTCTTTTATTTTTTGGTGCTTCTCATTGCCTCTATGGATCAAATCACCCTGTTTCTCATCTTAATCAACCCGGAAACTGGTTCCAAAAGCTTAATCAATTAGACCTTTCCTTAATTGAAAAGCAACAGATTTTTTACAGCACGGCAAAACAAGTTTACCAAATCTAAAAAACCTCTGCATAAATGAATTATGTATATATTAAGACTTATTCGGGTTAAGCATCACAACCCCCTTTTGTGCGCTACAAAAAGTTTCTTTCAGAAAAAATATCGTAATCAATAATGAAATAAAATATAACACTGGCATAAAAGAAAGCCCTATAAAAAAGTCATGGCTGGACAAATGATTGGTTTGCCCATGTGAGGCATGAGAGATAAATTTACTGACAATAAGTGGCAAGATAGCCGCAGAGAGTATCATTAAACCATTGTTTAACCCAAGTGCCGCACCTTTAACATTACGCTCTGTTTGTTCAAGAATAGTGGCAAACCCAAGATTTTGACCCGTTGCGGCAAGCCCAAACATAAAAAATAAAACAGCGTATGAAAACTCACTTTTAAAACCGACATTAACAATTAAAAACGTACTGACTAAACCAAGCAACCCACAAAGTATCATCCAGGGTTTACGCCGCTTTGTAAGATCAGATAAAATCCCAAATAATGGACACCCAACAGCGTACGCAATCCAAGCGATAGAAACCATGCTGGCTGCTGAATATTGGCTGAGCCCACGTGTTTCGAGGTACTCTGTCCCCCATATGGCCGCCATCAGTGAAATTGAAATATAAACCGTTGCTGAATAACAGGCAATCACCCATGCCTGTTTGGTTTTAAGTAAATTTTTAATTCTTGGCCATAATGGCTCAGTCTTGCTTAAAAAAATCATACGATTTTCTTCTTTTTTTGCAGAAGGTCCACTTCGAACAAAAAACAGTGCAAGGAATGCAATTAATATACCCACATCACCAATATATTGCATGGTATGCCGCCAGCCTGTATGCGTTTCAACTAAAAAAGCAATCAAAGGCCCACCTGCAAGCGCCGGCCCCATCGTCCCAATAAATTGTGATAGACCCGCAAAAAATCCAAAAAACTTTTCTGGAAACCAGTTTGATACAATTATCAACAAGCATAGAAATGCAAAAGATGAACCGAGCCCCATCAGAAAACGGCTCGCAATTGCCGTGTAAAACCCTGTAGACATTGAAAATAAATACGTGGCAATCGCACAAAGCAATGCGGCAAATACCATGATTCCTTTTACGCCAAACTTATCCGCCAGAATCCCAACGGGTATTTGCATTACCCCGTAAGCAATATAATACGCCGAGCCCACCATTGTGAATTCTTCAATAGACAAATGAAGCGAAGGAATAACCTGATGGGCAATAGATCCTACAAATGTTCTTAAGAAAAATTCATATAGGAAAAAGCTAGCGGCAATAAGCCAGATCCCAACACCTATCAATGATACTTTTTGATTTTTATTGTTCATATCATTCTTCAGTTATATTTCAACTACTTTTGGTTCTTCTTCCCAATCTTCAAAATGCGAAGCAGCAAGATTGTGTTTTTCAAAATAGGCAATTTGATAAATTGCAGATCCTTCATGAACCAGAGGTAAGTTATTTACCCCCACAACAATACCATCACTAGGCGCTTTCATTTTAACATCTGAGCCTGATCCAAACGGATCTTTAATAAGTGACAATGTGTCATTTTTACGCACTTTCTGCCCAAGCTGAATGTGTGAATGATTTATACCACTGGTTGGTGAGCGCACCCATTCACTGTCTTTTGTTAGGAAAGTTGGCGTAGGTTTATGCAGTGTTTTCGCCGCCGATAACATATTAATTTCTCGCATAACATTCATGACCCCTTTGAAACCCACTTTAATAGAGTTTTCATCAAAGCGCATGGCTTCCCCAGCTTCATAAGTCAGGTAAGGAATACTTTTAGATTCTGCAACCTCACGAAGCGAACCTTCTTCCGCGGGGATAGACGAGACAACAGGGGCTGAGAATGAATCTGCGAGTGTTTTTTCCTGATCATTTGATTGCCCAATATAAATATGCGGCAAATTAGTATAATTTAAATGCCCTGTCTGAAGATCAATGCAATAGTCTGCATGACAGACAACTTGATTAACAATTAGATCCGCTAAGCGCGAAGCGTGACTACCTTCTAGCGAGCCCGGAAAGCATTTATTTAGCGATGCGCCGCCTGGAAGTGTCCGAGTACGATTAATAAAACCGTGCACATTTAAAATCGGCACTAAAATTAGTCGACCTTTAATATTTTTTAATTGGGGTGCGTTTATTAACCGGTTAATAATTTCAGTACCGTTTAATTCATTACCATGCATCGCTGCCATGACAAGTAATGTAGGTCCGTCCTGTTTGCCATTAATTATTTTAATTGGCATGTACATGGGCGCACAGCTAAACATTTCGGGTAGAGGCAAAGCAAGAGAAGCGGTCTCGCCTGGTTGAATAATCGTTTCACAAAAGTTAAACGGCTTGTTTTTCATAACAACGAGGAAGTCCCTATTAAAATTAATTCATACTAGAGCACGTACCATATACGATATTCGTTGTCGTTGATATCGATTGTGGAAATGACAATGACTTTAGGCTTAATTAAAAGATAC
>CAXBFV010000194.1:0-3409 GCA_963974985.1 uncultured Gammaproteobacteria bacterium
CCCATTATTTAAAACAATAATTTTTACCGCAACACCCTCTTGCTTAAGCACGGCAAGCTCCTGGATGTTCATCTGAAAGCCACCATCACCAGCGATCGCAACAACCTGCTTCTTAGGCTTACCCATTTTAGCCCCAATAGCCGCAGGTAATGCAAAACCCATGGTTCCCAAACCACCTGAAGTGATATGTGAATTGGTATCTTTAAAGCGATAATAACGTGCTGCAATCATCTGATGCTGCCCCACATCTGTCACAATAATCGCCTCACCCTTTGTTTTTTCAGTCAATTGCGCAATGGTTTCTGCCATTTTAATCTCACCTGATTTTGGTGCTGTTTCATGCGTAATAACCTGATCAATCTCTTTTTGGTGCTCGTCACTAAATGTTTGGTGCCACTCAGGATGCGTATTTTCTTTTACTTGCTTAATCAGTTTCGTAAGCGCTTCTTTAGCATCGGCATTTATGCCTACTTCAGCATGCACATTTTTATTTAGCTCAGCTTGATCTATTTCAATATGAATAATTTTGGCATCATTTAAATAGTTCGATAAATTACCGGTTACACGATCATCAAATCGCATGCCTACGGCCAATACAACATCAGCCTCATTACACAAAATGTTTGCAGCATAATTACCATGCATGCCAAGCATTCCTTTATATAAGGGGTGATCAACAGGAAAAGCAGATAATCCTAATAATGTACTTACCACTGGTATATTTGCTTTTTCAGCCAAATCCAAAACATTATCTTCGACACCCGAAATCATCACGCCATGGCCTACTATTAAAATAGGTCGTTTTGCATGATTAATAATGTCAGCTGCTTTTACAATTTCAGAATTTTTAGAAACCAACTGACTAAGCCATCTGGCTTTAGCGTTCATTTGAGGTTCAAAATATTCCATCATGCCAACTTGTGCGTCTTTAGTCACATCAATCAATACTGGCCCTGGTTTGCCACTAGCGGCAATTTCAAATGCTTTAGCAAAAACCTCAGGGATCTCATTTGGATCAGTGACTTGATAATTCCACTTCGTTGCCGGCACACTCATGCCAATAATATCGGCTTCCTGAAAAGCATCTGTTCCCAAGAGTGAACTGAAAACCTGTCCCGTAATACAAACCATAGGCACCGCATCTATCAAGGCATCTGCCATACCTGTAATTAGGTTTGTCGCACCTGGACCAGAAGTCGCAATACAGACACCCACCTTCCCTGTTGCTCGCGCATAACCTACTGCCGCATGTGCAGCACCTTGCTCATGGCGTACCAATACATGATGCAGCTCATCCTTTACATCATATAAGGCGTCATAAGTAGGCATAATCGCACCACCAGGATAACCAAAAATTAATTCAGCACCCTCTCTGATGAGTGATTTAACAATGGCTTGTGACCCTGTAATTTTCACTGTGTACACTCCTTACAATTTCATACTTTCTTTTCAGGCAAAAAAAAACCCGCATCTCCTTCAAGGTGCGGGTCTTGATTTGTTTTTTTAAAACTTAAACCAAAAGCCGACACCTCTTCCTAATGACGAGGACCACTAGAATAATTGAAGTAATGACATTGACGACTTTAATATTAGTTAACATCTCCACTCCTTATCTAGCAACGCTTTCAGCCTGCTTAAACCTTTGATATACCTCTAACCTAGCAACGGATTTACAATAATGCAACTCGCTTAACAAAAAAGCTGTTCTTTTTATTAAAATAAAACAACGTTAAAGCCATTTTACCGGGCTAAACTTATCTATACAGAATAAAAAATGATAGACTTACAAACGTGTAAACCTCCTAAAATATCTAAAGCTTATGATTAAAAATTCTTTAAAGTCCACAACCTCAAAGATTTCTTCTGAAATTTCAAGCGCTGCTGTACATCACATCGCCACCATTTTCAGTATTGACAAACAACAAAAACACTTTCAGATAAGTTTAGATAATCAAACGCTTACCGCCCAATTAGCGGCTTCCTGTACATTACTACCAGAAGAAGGTGATGTAGTCGAAATACTTCAAAGTAATGAAAAGACTTATATTCTCTCAGTCCTTGAACGCGCGCATCTCACACCGGCTCAACATCGATTGCAAGGGGAAGCATTTATTGGTACAGATGAAAGTTATTTGAAAGTAATGCCTGCGGAAATAGAGCTCAAAACCTCTACTGCAAAAATTGAAAGCAATACGTTTAATTTAACGGCCAAAACTGGCCAATGGATCATTGAAAAACTACACGCCTTCCATGAATATTTTTCCTCTCATTCCAAATACAGCCAAATAAAAATTGACACCCTTTTAAAAGTTGAGGCTGAGAATAGAGAGACTAAAATTAAACAACTTGATGTCCATGAAACGGACACCTTAATTCAAAAAAACAAGCAAACGAATTTGACGACAAATAAGTTTAATGTAAATCGCTAAGGGCATACCCCCGCATCTTTTACAGCTGTAATCGCCATAGAACCAGTATAAGAACCAGAAACCCACCCTGATTGAAGCTTAGCCCTCTTACCGCCTACCCAAAAAGTAACCTGGTGAGTTCCATTACCTGACTTCTCACAACACCAAATTTGACGCATTTGAGTTTGACTTTTTTTAGCACATGTCAACCTTGTTGTTGATTCTCTTGTTAACCTAGGCCTAACCGTTAATAGATAGGGGCCAATTGCATAACCACTGACCTCTATTTTCAACGGGTAATCATTATTCCCATTACCTACGGTTACTTGAAAACGCCCTCGAGAGTCCCCCCCAAAAAAAATTCCAGGCGTGCCATGCACATCAGTAGAACCATTAGGATTAACTGAAAAATCAGCTGTTGTTGTTGTTTCGCCAGTACTTGGACCAATTGTGCCAAAATCCAAATCATCTAAAGTAGTGATGTTAATGGCAGAAAATGCAGACCCAAACAATCCTAAACATAAAACCAACGACAAAGTCTTTAATTTTAACATATTCACCCCCAAGCCCTAGATATAAAAAGTATAACAAATAAAACCCTACCTTTAACGCAAAAAATAGCCGCTCAAGAAAGCTACAATTTGTAGGTGTGCTTTTTAGTTAATTTATTCGTAGTATTTTTGATATTTATTATTACCAAAACCTCAATTTTATCAGGGTTTATTCCGCCAGACTTCAAAGGGGTTGAGCTTGATATTTACAGCAAAATATACTACCTTTATATGAAATACATGGAGAGCTTTCAAGCATGAAAAAAACACATCCTCTGGATAAAAAGAATAAATTTCTTATTCCTCTTTTTAACATTATTTTGTTTACCTCTATCGGCATAAACATGTCCTATTCCGCCATTACTCTAGTGACTGAACCACTAGACTTTGGGACCATTGGACCCGCCTCTGGCAACACTTCAAATGGTGGTTCAACTTATTCTGTAAACT
>CAXBFV010000195.1:0-3390 GCA_963974985.1 uncultured Gammaproteobacteria bacterium
TGCATTTTGCATGCATTTCATTGGACCTTCGCTACTTGGCGTGGTCATATGGTAAGCATCTGCACTCATCCCGAAACCAGTGAGCTCAGCATAAATTTTTGCACCACGAGCTTTAGCATGTTCGTATTCTTCTAGCACAAGTACACCCGCACCATCTGATAATACAAATCCATCACGATCTCTATCCCAAGGACGCGATGCTTTTTCAGGCTCATCATTACGCGTTGATAGCGCTCTTGCTGCAGCAAATCCACTCATTGCAATTGGCGTACTGGCTTTTTCAGCACCACCCGCCAACATCACATCAGCGTCACCGTAAGCAATCATGCGCGCTGCTGCACCAATATTATGTGTACCTGTTGTGCAGGCTGTCACAATAGCAGTATTCGGCCCTTTTAACCCAAGCTCAATCGACACATGGCCTGAAATCATATTCACAATTGTTGCAGGAATACAAAACGGTGAAACACGGCGTGTGCCCTTGTTATCCAAAACTTGACGCGTTTGTTCTAATGTATGCATGCCACCAATGCCACTGGATACAGAAACACCAATACGATCTGCATTTTCTTCAGTTACCTCTATCCCAGCATCAATCCATGCTTGACGAGAGGCCACAATCCCATACTCTAAAAAGCCATCCAATTTCTTACGATATTTGCTCGTAAAATGCAAATCTGAATCATAGTCTCTAATTCTGCCCACAATCCGAGACTTATAGTCTTCGATCGCAGGCCCAGGTAAATCAACAAAACCATCTAAGGTTGAAATGCCGCTTTTGCCAGCAAGAATGTTTTTCCAAGTTGAATCCACATCCAACCCAAGAGGTGTTAGCATTCCTAAACCCGTGACCACTACTCTTCTAGAAGATTTCATTTTTCAGCCTTGTCCTATTTAGTGCTTATTTATCATTATATCTCAATCATGACGACAGTACGCCCCATTTTCAACAAAAAAAAATCAGTGCCAACTTTCGCCAACACTGATTTTTAGATTAACTAAATGGTTTTAAAAAAGAAAAATTATGCTTTTTCTTCAATAAATTTCATTACATCACCAACTGTTCTAATTTTCTCAGCGTCTTCATCAGGGATCTCAGTTTCAAACTCTTCTTCTAAAGCCATAACCAGCTCAACAGTATCCAGAGAGTCAGCACCAAGGTCATCAATAAAAGAAGCCTCAGGTTTTACATCTTCTTCTTTAACACCAAGTTGCTCAACGATAACTTTTATTACTCTTGCTTGTAGTTCACTCATTTCTAGATCCTTTTTTGAGGTTAATTTAAATTCGCATTACTTGGGTATTCTAGTTCAAAAGAACGTATTTGCAAATATTGTATTAAAATAAATATTTTAATTCTTTTGCATTATCGACATAAATTATGCCATGTACATGCCGCCGTTAAAATGGATGGTATTCTGCAATATCTTTAGGTAAACCCATTCTACCTGCAGGCACACCTGTTAAAATTGCTTTTTTCTGGTCATCTGTCAACACATCCGTCATATCTGTTTGGATAAAGCCAGGTGAAACCACATTTACCGTGATATTACGGGAAGCCAATTCATTGGCTAATGATTTAGAAAAACCAATCAAACCTGCTTTTGCAGCACAATAATTAGCCTGCCCTGGATTTCCCGCTGATCCTACAACAGAACCAATTGAAATAATCCGTCCCCAACGTTTTTTCATCATGCCTTTCATACATAGTTTTGAAAGTTTAAAAATAGCGGTCAAATTAGTACTGATCACATCATCCCACTGCTCATCTGACATTCTAAGCATTAAGTTATCTTTAGTAATGCCTGCATTATTTACAAGAATATCCGGCAACCCGCCATTGTCTTTCATATGCTCTAAAACTGCAGCAATGCTTTCGGCATCCGTTACATTTAAAACCAATCCTTTTCCATTAAGGCCCGCTTCTTTAAAGTATTCGGTAATGCTTGCTGCACCATTTTCAGAAGTCGCCGTACCAAAAACATGCGCCCCTTTTTCAGCTAAATCCTGTGCAATTTGTTTTCCTATTCCTCTTGAGGCGCCCGTTACCAATGCAATTTTACCCGCTAAGCTCATCTCTAACTCCTATTTATACTGTTTCAAAAAATTTATTTAAATCTACAAGACTATCCGTATTATGGGAAATAATTTCTTTATTTATGCGTTTATTCAAGCCTGAAAGTACCTTTCCAGAACCGCATTCTATCAACGTCAAAGCCCCTTCTCCAGCAATGGCATTAACGGTCTCAGCCCACCTAACAGGCATATATAGCTGGCGCACCAAAGCATCCTTAATATCATCTGTGTTCTCATAATACTCTACATCAGCATTATGAATTACCGGAACTTTTGACTTCTTTAGCTTAATATTTTCTAATTCTTTTGATAATTTTTCTGCTGCAGGCTTCATCAGTCCACAATGTGAAGGCACACTCACTGGCAATAGTTTTGCCATACGCGCACCCTGCTCTTTTGCCAATTCACTGGCTTTTTCAACCGCTGCAAGCGCACCTGAAATCACCACCTGTCCAGGTGCATTAAAATTAGCGGCGTCGACTAATCCCGTTTTTGAAACTTCTTCACAAATAGCACGAACCTCATTGTCACCGAGACCAATAATGGCACTCATGGCACCCGTACCCGCAGGGACTGCTGCCTGCATAAATTCACCACGCGCTTTTACCAAACGCAATGCATCAGAAAAATCCATCGCACCCGCACAAACCAATGCTGAGTATTCCCCTAGACTATGTCCTGCCATTAAGCTCGCCTCAGGCAAGCCTCTTTCTCTTAATATTCGATACACAGCCACACTTGCTGCTAAAAGAGCAGGTTGCGTAAATTGAGTTTGCGCCAATTTGTCTGCATCATTTTGAATTACTGCCCAAAGATCAAACCCCAAAGCCTCACTTGCCTCATTAAAGGTTGTTTGAACTCCTGACATTTCAGCATAGTAATCTGCCAACATCCCCAGTTTTTGCGAGCCTTGGCCTGGAAAAATTAATGCGTACTTATTCATCGACTTACTTCTCATAACTTTTTATAACTAATGGATTGTAGCATGATGTCTCTCACTGTGCCGAGAGGTAGCAAATCTAAATTACTAAAGAATTAGGCATATAAATTTAATCTACGCATCTTACTTCAAACAAAAATAAATGCTTTAAACTAGATTATGTATAAAGGCTTTTGATAGAATATAGAGAACTCTTGATATAAAAAATTATCCCCTTTATGAATTCTAATCCCTCAGTTAAAACCCTACTTAAAGATGAAACCTTCATTGGTCAAACAGTCACCCTAAATGGATGGATTCGAAATCGCCGCGACTCTAAAGCAGGCTTGTCATTCATAATGATGGCACATTAAACCCGCAATCGACCACTTTCA
>CAXBFV010000196.1:0-3364 GCA_963974985.1 uncultured Gammaproteobacteria bacterium
GTTTCTTTGGCCATCCCAAAGGTCTATCGACCCTCTTTTTTACAGAAATGTGGGAACGTTTTAGTTATTACGGGATGCGCGCGATTTTAGTGCTGTTTATGACTAAAGAGCTTCTATTCTCAGATACGTTATCTTTTATGGTGTATGGCGCTTTTACGGCTTTTGTCTACATGACGCCTGTATTTGGTGGGATGATTGCAGACAAACTCTTAGGGTTTACTAAGGCCATTAAATTGGGTTCTGTCTTAATTATCTTAGGGCATATCTCATTGGCGCTTCCTGATCTAGATGCCTTGCCAGATCACGCTTTCTTTTATATTGGCCTGTCATTTATTATTGTGGGAACAGGGTTCTTTAAAGCGAATGTCTCTTCAATGGTAGGGCACTTGTATGAAAAAAATGACCCACGACGTGATAGTGGTTTTACTATTTTTTATATGGGCATAAATTTAGGGGCGTTCTTAGCCAGTATTTCTGTTGCAATTGTTGCGCAGTGGTTGGGCTGGCACTATGGCTTTGGATTAGCAGCAATTGGGATGCTTTTAGGGCTTTTGACTTTTATATATGCGGATTATAAAAATGTTTTTTCTCCAGACTCAAATAAACCAAATTTATCAGCACTCACTAAAAAATTGGTGTTGGGTATTAATGTAAATGCTTCAATCTATATTGTATCAATTCTGCTCGTTCCGCTATTTGCGTGGCTGTTAGCCAATCCAGGTGGTAGCAGATTAATGTTGGTCATTGTCGGGATGGGGATTGTTTTATATTTCTTATATCAAGCAATGACTAGTAAGAAAGATGAGCGGAATCATATCTTTGCTATTTTGATCTTATCTTTTTTCTCAATGTTTTTTTGGTCTTTCTTTGAGCAAGCAGGCTCTTCTATAAATCTTTTTACTGATCGTAATATTGATCGATTATTATTTAACTATGAGTTCCCAGCAGGTTCATTCCAGGCATTGAATTCATTTTTTATTATTACATTAGCGCCATTTTTTGCGAGCCTGTGGATTCGTTTAAGTAAGATAAATAAGGATCCTTCAGTACCCATTAAATTTGTCTTAGGTATTTTCTTTGTAGGCGTGGGTTTTATGGCTTTAGCAATTGCCGCATATAATGCCATTTATTTTGGCAAAGTGTCTATGCTTTGGGTAATGCTTGCTTACTTTTTTCATACGGTAGGCGAATTATGCCTATCTCCAATCGGTCTCTCAATTGTTACTAAATTAGCCCCTGTGCGCTTGGTGGGCATGATGATGGGTGCTTGGTTCTTGTCATCTGCCTTTGCAAATTATATTGCGTCAATAATTGCCACACTAACCAGTACGCCAGAAGGATTGGAAGATGTTGTATTGAGTGCAAAAGATTATGCGGCAACTTACTTTGATGTGTTTCTGAAAATAGGTGTGACCGCTTTTATCGCTAGTCTAATTTTATTGGCTCTGACGCCCGCGATTAAAAAGTTAATGCGTTAAAAAGAAACCTGCATAAGTTAATTGTTGGCAAATACTGTCATTAAAAAATTATTCTAAATATACTTAATTACCAACGCCGTCATTCTGAACTCGATTCAGAATCTAGGACCCGGGCTTGAAGATAATCAATAATTATCAGGTGCTGGCTAACCAGCATAAAAAACCAGAAACTTATAATCAGTTTTAAAAAACTAAATGTCATTAAATCCTGTTATTTTATGGGGGTCCGGAGTGACGATATTGTGTTATTTTAAAGCTTATTTTTTACCAAGCGCCACAACATACACTTCACTTGATCGTGCGCGTGAGGCATCAGGCTTACGAATAGAAACTTGAGCATAATTTTTTCGTAGAGCTTTGATCAGATCTTCAGAACCTTTGCCATGAAAAACTTTGGCCATAAAATTACCACTGGTCTCTAATACTTGTTCGGCAAAATCTATAGCAAGCTCTACAAGATAGAGTGCGCGTATTTGATCTGTAGTGCTATTGCCAGACATGTTCGGTGCCATATCTGAAATAACCCAATCGATCTTTTTATTTTGGGTAAGCTCTAGCAGTTCTTGATAAGGACCATCTTCGGTAAAGTCCCCTTGAATAAAAGTCACATGAGGAAGAGGGTCCATAGGTAAGATATCTAAGGCATAAACTTTACCGTGTTCTGTGACAAGGTTTTGTGCAATTTGAGACCAGCCTCCAGGAGCAGCCCCCAGATCGACAATTTTCATGCCAGATTTAAAGAGCTTATGTTTATCATTTAGCTCAATCAGTTTGTAAGCGGCACGTGAACGATAGCCATCTTGTTTAGATTTTTCTACATAAGGGTCAGCATGGTGCTCTCTTAGCCAGGCGTCGCTGCTTTTTGATAGTTTTGCTTTACTCATAAATGTCTCTTAATTTTATTTTTTATAAAACGGTCCCGTCATCCCGCTACTTGATCGCGGGATCCACAATTTCAAAATACAGGTCTTTCTGGTTTGAATTCATAGTTTTGATTAAATCTATTTCCCATTGTCTTTGCCATTCCTTATAAGCTTTTATGGATCCCGCGATCAAGTAGCGGGATGACGATGTTAGTGAATAAATGGGATGACGGTGTCCTTTAATGTTAAGCTATTATTTATCTATTTTGAATGTTGATTTAAATAAGCAATCGCCACTTCCATCATCATCTTAGTGGCCGTGGGCAAAATCTCATCATTATAGTTATAGGTAGAACTATGCAAACATTTGCTTTCTCCATTCCCAACAAAGAAATAACATCCTGGTATTTCTTCTAGATAATAAGAAAAATCTTCAGCGCCCATGGTGGGGATAATATTAATATCTGTCACTTGTTCTTTAGGGAAAAATTGACGCGCCGTCTCTAATACTAATTTTGCTTCATCTTTATGGTTAATAGTTGGCGGATAACCAGGATAAAAATCAACCTTACATTTAAGACCACTAAGTTCAGCTAGTTGTTCACAAATTTTATAAAGCTGCTGTTCTGCTAATTTACGCGTTCCTGGGTCGCTCGCACGAATGGTGCCTTCCATCACGGCTGTATCTGGGATCACATTAAAATTAGTACCGGAATTGATTTTAGCAACGGTGACCACTACAGATTCAGAAGGGTTTGAATATCGACTCGCTATACCTTGTAATGCTTGAATGATTTGTGCGGAAACATAAATAGGGTCTGCAACTAAATGTGGGAAAGCGGCATGTCCGCCTTTGCCTTTGAGGGTCACTTTAAATTGATCAGCTGAAGCCATTAAAGTGCCGGCTTTGGCTAAGATTTGATGATTTGGGTAGGGCATGTTGTGATAACCAAATATCGCCTTAACACCTTCAAGCACACCATCATCAATCATAGCTTTGGCACCCGCACCACCTTCTTCAGC
>CAXBFV010000197.1:0-3363 GCA_963974985.1 uncultured Gammaproteobacteria bacterium
GGCTGGAGATGACTCAAACAAATCAAAATGCCACGTGCAGATACGCTCTTCTGTAAGTGTTTCGTGATAGTGTTGTGTTGCATCAAGCATCATTTTTACTATGCCTTCAACATGGCGAGATGGCGTTGTAAAATTTTCAGAGTTGATTCCAAGCTGTCGAGCTATAGACGAACGAACTTCGTTATGGTTTAGGTTTTCCCCCTCAATTTCACTTGATGTAATGATGTCAGAAGTTAATGTTTCCAACATGGCATCGCGCTGAACATTAAACCCTAGAGATTGTAAGCGCCCTAAAAATAAGCCTTGTTGGTATCTGGCATTACCTAGAACGGTGTTGATAGATTGGGTATCAATCGTTAATTGTGGCCATGTGCTTAACTCATGAATATAGGGCATATGATTAATTCCAGTAATTTATGCGTTTAATATAGCATGCAATTACCGCAGATCCAAATAATTACCGCATATTATGCATTCATAGACTGAGTGCTTATTTAGCCAGGCTATCAGGGTTTGGCAAGCCGAAGCTATTTTGATTCAGAGGCGTAAAAGTAATTTCATGATCTAATAGATGTAAAATTAAATCCAAAGTTTTAATGGAGATACTCGTCATCTGTCCGCGTTCAAGTTTACCCAAGGTCACCCTGCTGATACCTGCGACCTTTGCTACATCGGCTTGCGTAAGTCCTTTGTCTTTTCTCAGAGATTTAATGCTAGCGCCAATTTCGAATAATTTCATTTGGTAATGCCTTATGTGTGGTTTGATTTAGTGCGTAACGCCAAGCTATAGGTGGAAGCTTTATAAGGCATGATTAAAGAGATAGGCTGTGTGTTCTTTAGATAATTAAATCCAAACTTATTTTCATTTGTCTCAAAAAAGAGTTCACCAACTTTTTCTTTTGCAGCAAAGGCGGATATTTTTTGCATAGGCAGCCTTTAAAAGATAAATGTATTTATCATTTAAAGCGTTTTTTATCTTGCTGCAGCCAAAGACAGTAATCGCCCCAGGCTGTAACTGACCATGCTAAATTATCCATCCATTAAGTATTTTTGAACGGTCTTGTCATCATTAAGCTCATCAATTGAGCTGTTCAGGTGAATAGCATTGTTTATAGGTGCTTATAAAATAGTGATTTAATTCATATCGGTGAATCTAAGCATTGTGTTTTTGAATTGTTTAAGGGGTGCTATGCCCTGAACCCTTTATTCTATAAGCTCTCGATGGGGTGATGTAGTTAAACAAAGACTAGGGATAAGACACTTATAAGGCTTTATTTCGGGCGATATTCTGCAAGACAGCCTTTAAAAAGTGAGATTTTTGCCGTGTGCTTTTGAGATTATAGATGCTGCGAGAATAGCTAAAGGCTAATTGTTGAGTAATTTTCATTTAAATGGTGGAAATAAATTTTAGATCAGCTAGATTTGTAAGTGCGAGAGTGAGAAGCCTAATGCAAAACACAGAAGGTTTCTTTTTATAAACTAAATAGGAGAAGTAAAATGAAAATGATTGATAAAATGAAAATGAACCGTAAAGTAAGTGCACAAAAGAAAAGTAAAGGTGCTGAGATGGTGGAGTATGCACTAGTAATTGCCCTAGTATCAATTGCCGCAATCGCTTCTCTGAAAGCATTAGGAGGGCAAGTTAGTACTACATTTGGTCAAGCAACATCCGCTATAGCAAATGCCTAATTTACAATACAATGATTTAATCTAAAAGCCCAGTTCACTGGGCTTTTTTTTTGCCTAAAAGAAAGTATAACTTAATATTCAGTTAGTCCGCTGCTTTTGATATTGCTGAATGGAGATGTTGTCAGCTCCTTGCTCATAAGGCGCAGCAATTTTTCTTTACATTTTAAACAATAATCTAAATAGATTAATTGCTATGCTAACAGGTTTTCTTGTAGCAAGACTATAAAGTTTGTATATGGGCTTGAAGGTGTTCTAGATTAGGCTATCTTTTAAATAAGGCAGGGCCTTGTTAGGTTATTAGTTATGAATGAAAAATGTATACCTTTAGTCGCATTGATTTTACTTATTCTTTCTGTTTGGATTGAGGGTGTTTCACATTTAAATGGTGACACAGCTTGGTATCTTATTTCCACAAACTGGTGGTTAAAAGATGGTATTGGGCTTTATACTCAAATTCAGGAAACTAATCCGCCGCTCATGTTTTATTTAACAGTACCTGTTATTTGGTTTTCTCAGTATTTTTCTATAAATAGCATGTTAGTAATGAAAGGCTATGTTTTTATCATTGGTTTTTTATCTATTGCTTGGAGTCAATATTTAATGAAAATTAATGATGAGGTTTCTGATAAGTGGCGTCATTATTTTTTGGCCATTTCGGTTTTGGGACTTTTATTACTGCCGGTCGGTATTGTTTTTGGAGAGCGAGAGCATTTTATGGTCTTGCTTTCATGGCCTTATATTGTATTTGCTTATGATAAAAAATTTAGTATTCAAGGCAGTATAATTCAAAAGTTATGTATTGGTTTATTTGCAGCATTGGGTTTTGCCTTGAAGCCATATTTTTTATTTATTCCTTTTCTGGTGACTTTGGGACACTGTGTGACTAAGCGTTCTATTAAGCCAATGTGGGCGTTACAAAACCTTGTTATTTTGGTATTTTGCATTTTCTATGTGGTGTATGTTTATTTGATGCACCCAGCATACTTTGCGGATATATTGCCTAAAGCACTTTTGGTTTATAATGCAGCTTATCAAGCTCCTTTTTTAAAAGTAGTAGAGGCTGTTTGGCCATGGCTTGCAATCATGTTGATTGCGTTAATCTTCATGGTGAGATTGCCTGAACACAAAACCTCTCTGTTTTTGATAACATCAGCGTTTGCAATTCTTGGCGGCATTTTTTCGTATCTGATTCAGCAAAAAGGCTGGGCATATCATTTGTACCCATTTAAAGTTTATTTTATGTTTTTTCTTTTTTGGTTGGGTTTGTTTTATAAAGAATTTTTTGATAAAAAGTTGGTTGGGGCTGCTCTGTTATTTGGCTGTATTTCAGTTACATTTCCTACATTAAGTGGCTTGGTCAAAAGCGGGCCATACCAAGATAAATACTATAAAAAATTAAGTCCTTTTTTTGCCTGTAAATCAGATAAAAAAAGTTTTATGGTGTTGCATAATGGATTACAAGCCAGTTATCCGATGGCTAATCTATTAAATGCTGAACCGACAAACTATATGCCGCATCAATGGCTTTTCCCAGGTGCAATTAAACAACTCGCTCAGGAGCAAGTAGGTAAAGAGAAGCGTGCAAAACTTGAGCGTATATTGGCAGATGCAAGACAGAGGATAGTTCAAAATTTTCTCCAGAAAAAGCCTCAAGTGGTATTTATAGAAGTGAGT
>CAXBFV010000198.1:0-3351 GCA_963974985.1 uncultured Gammaproteobacteria bacterium
GCAATGCTTCGACATCTAATTTGTTAAAGGCTTCAGGATAATTATAATCTTTGCCCATTGGGCTATCTGATGACTGTGTATTACGCAGTGGATTTAGATTAAGTTTTTTTGGCCACCAATATTCATTGGTTTTCGCTTGCTCAGAGATGCTTGCATAACCACTAGAAGCCGCCAAAGATAAAGCAATAAAAGAAGGTAAAAGTTTTTTTAACATGATGTTGTCCCTTAAATTTAATACACAGATATTTTGTCTTTCAAAAACGCTAAATGATTATTAAAAGCCTACTTTGTAAACCTTACCTGTTTCAATGCCTTCAATACTTTTTACAAAAGCATTTGCAATCGTACTCGCGCCTACTGATTCAAAGCCTTTAAAAAAGTCGGCATAAACACCTAAAGCTTCTGTGATAACAGATGGGCTGACAACATTAATGCGTGCATTATTTTTAATCATCTCGAGACTAGCCGCTTTTACAAAACCTTCAATTGCACCATTCACCATCGCCGCGGACACACCACCTAATATAGGCTCTTCATTCAAAATACCAGTCGTTAGCGTAAATGAACCTCCAAGCTTAATGTACTTTAATCCTTCCGTCACAAGTTGAACCTGACCCATAAGTTTATTCTGAAGACCTAAGTTAAAATCTTCATGGCTTAATTCTTGCAAAGGTTTAAAGCTAACCTTACCGGTTGTTGAAACTAGCGCATCAAACTTCCCTATTTTTTCATACATAGCACGAATAGAATTATGATCTGTAATATCAACAGAAATTTTTGTATTTCTACCAACAGCAATTACGTCATGATTTTTTTCCAATTTTGAGACAACCACTTTACCTAATGTACCTGTACCACCTACAACAATAATCTTCATTTCACTTTCCTTTTTTAAGTTTAATTCTTATTTCTTCCCAATCATTATAGTTAATTTCAAAAATATGATAATATATCCACAAACAAACATATTGTTTTATATTAAGAACAATGAAACTTATACAACTTGAAATCTTTCATTACGTTGGGAAAACCCATAGTTTTACCAAAGCAGCAGAACAGCTCGACCTATCTAAGGGTTATGTAAGCGCGCAGATCAGCGAGCTTGAAAAAGAAATTAAAACTAAACTTATCAATCACACAACCCGCCACTTAAGCTTAACTGAGGCAGGGTCTGAGCTATTAGTCATTGCTGAAAATATAGTTTTAGAAAAACAAAAAGCATTAAACATTAAAGAACAGTTTAAAGAAGAGCCCAGTGGACTATTGACAATCAGTGCACCCGCCTCTATTTCAGAAAGTTTACTTTCCCCTATTCTCCCTAAGTTTTTAGAGAAACATCCTAAAATCAAACTCAATATTATAACTTCAGCAAATGTAAAAAATTTAGCGCGCGAAGGAATTGATATTGCCTTACGCGTGACGACATCTCCAGATGAGATGTTAATTGCCAAACTCATTGCCTCCTTTGAATTTCTTATCTCAGCAACACCTGAGTATTTATCACAGCAACCTAAAATAAAACACCCTAAAGACCTTAAAGAACATAATTGTTTAATTTACACTTCAGACCCAGTAAAGAATAACTGGCTCTTTGGAATTAAGAGTAAAATGGAATCCATTACAGTTTCAGGTAATTTAAACTCTACCAATCACCTCGTAATAAAAAACACCTTATTAAACCATCTGGGCGTGACTCGACTTCCACGGTATACCATACAAAAAGAAATCGATGATGGACTGCTGGTACCCATTTTAGAAGATTATTCTGATTTAAAACTTCCGGTTTATGCTATTTTTGCACCGAGCAAAGCTGCTACGGCACCTAAGATAAAAGCATTCATTACATTTTTGCAAAAGCATTTTTCTAAGGCTTAAGATTTGAAAATTAAGCAGTGTTTTTCAGAAAATCAAGGCATTTAAAAACGCGCAGAAATTCTGAAAAACACAATAGATAATATTATTTCTTAGGTGCGTAGATGTCAGTCGCGGTCCCTTCATAGACCTCTGTTGCCATCGCTAAGGTTTCAGATAAAGTTGGATGTGGATGAATAGTTAAAGAAATATCTTCAGCATCACAACCCATCTCAATGGCTAATGTTGCTTCAGCAATCAGCTCACCCGCATTAGGCCCTACAATTCCTGCACCAATCAGTACATGATTTTCATCATATATCATCTTAGTCATTCCTTCACTACGACCAATACTTAATGAACGACCACTAGCCGCCCAAGGGAATACACCCTTATCATATTTGATCCCTTTTTCTTTGGCTTCTTTCTCTGTCACACCAACCCAGGAAACTTCTGGATCCGTATATGCAACAGAAGGAATGCACTTTGGTTCAAAGTAATGCTTCATACCACAGATCACTTCAGCAGCTGTACGCCCTTCAGGAACCGCCTTATGTGCAAGCATTGGCTGTCCAACCACATCACCAATGGCATAAATATGCGGTACATTTGTCTTTAATTGATTATCAACATTAATAAACCCACGCTCATCAACATTAATATCTGCATTTTCAGCACCAATTAATTTACCATTCGGTGAACGACCAACGGCCATTAAAATACGGTCAAATCTTAATGGTTTATCAGTTGCTTTCGCCCCTTCCATTGTGACATAAAGCCCATCTTTCTTAGCATCAACTGCAGTAACCTTAGTTTTTAAACGAATGTCATAACGCTTCGACATCATTTTTTCGTAAGGTTTAACAATATCTTTATCTGCCGCACCCATTAGTTGGTCCATAAATTCAACAACTGTAATTTTGGTACCAAGCTCCGAATAAACTTGCGCCATCTCAAGACCAATAATTCCGCCACCTATCACAAGCATAGTCTCTGGCACTTCTTCCATTTCCAAGGCACCTGTAGAATCAATGATACGCGGGTCTTTAGGAATGAATGGGAGGTTAATAACACTGGAACCTGCCGCAATAATAGCATCATCAAAAGTAATAATCTGCTTACCTTTAGGGCCATCTACTTCAATTTCTGTTTTCGATTTAAAGGTACCGTATCCTTGCACAATCTCAACTTTACGTTGTTTTGCTAACCCTTTTAAACCCTGTGTTAATTGCTTAACCACGCCTGCTTTATAGGCTACAATTTTATCTTTATTAAATTTCATTTCGCCAAATTCAACCAAGCCATGCGCTTGCAGGTCACGCGCTTCATTGACGACTTTAGCCACATGTAAAAGTGCTTTTGAAGGAATACAACCAACATTTAGACAAACGCCACCGATGTTGTCATACTTTTCAATTAAGATAACTTTTTTACCTAAATCTGCGGCCCTAAAGGCAGCACTATAACCACCCGGCCCGCTTCCTAAAACAACTACTTCTG
>CAXBFV010000199.1:0-3309 GCA_963974985.1 uncultured Gammaproteobacteria bacterium
AGCTGGCAAAAAAAGATAGCCGCTGAGGTTTTAAATCCTACCGAAGCTATTATTAGCACTATTATTGAGGAACACCCTGAGTACCATCACTTATTCGACAAGAAAAAGAAAAATATCGACAAAGACTTTTCTCCAGAAGCGGGTCAAATGAACCCTTTCCTACATATGGGGCTTCATATTGCTATTCGAGAGCAACTTGCCACAAACAGACCTTTTGGAATCAAAGGCGTTTACCTTGAACTCATGGACCAACACCAAGATAATTCAACTGTAGAACATCTCATGATGGATCATCTAGTCGACGCACTCATGCAAGCACAAAAATACGGCATGCCTCCCAATGAGCAGCAGTATCTCTCCAATCTTCGACAACTACTTCAATAATTTTTCTGATTCGCTACACTTACTAAATACATACAGAGAATTAAAATACCCATGAATAAAAACGCAGGCATTCTTTTAAGCACTAAACAACCCTCAGGGTTGTGGTCTATTTGCATTAGCATTTTTTTTATTACCTTTGGATTTACAACCGTACTGACGACTTTTGGTGAATATAGTATTGATGTGCTTGGATTTAGTTCGAATTATGCAACCGCCCTATCTGTTGGTAGTTATCTCTTTTTAGTTAACTTCACTGCTGTCGCAGGCGGCGTGATGGGTCAAAAATATAGCCATAAAAAAATTGTTTTCTTAGGCGGACTCTATGCGGCCTTCGGCTTATGCCTCATCTCAATTTCAAACCTTGCCCTTATGGGACTTGCGATTTATGCTGTAGGAACGGGCATGATGATCCCTAATATCTACACCTCCCTCAGTCGACTTTATTCTCCTGATGACCCAAGACGAAATGCAGGTTTCACACTGTTATTCATTTTTATAAATTTAGGGGTCTTCCTAAACAGCATGATTTCTGTTTATAGCACAAGCTTTATTGGTTATGACAAATCCTTTATATTTTCCGCCCTTTTTGCCACCATAGGCACGGTGCTATTTATCAAATTTGATCGTAATATTCCCAAACAACCGCTCAAAATTAAAAGCACCGATGACACTAACCTTTCCAGCAGTGATGCCACAGCTTCTTTATTGACTATCATGGTGCTGATTACCGCATTAATCCGCTACCTACTAGACAACATCATACTCAACATGGCCGTTATGGCAATTCTGTCCATCTTCTCTATTTTTTATATTTTTTACCTTGCCTATAAACATCAATACACCACCAGGAAACGCTTATTAGGACTACTTTTCCTAATAATTATCTGCCTGGATTTTTGGTTTGCTGAACGCTTAACTTCAATTGTTTTTATAGAGTATTCCGGACTTCTTCTCCATAATAATATTTTTAATTGGAGCGGCGCACCTGAAGACATTATTAATATCCTCAGTACTCTAATGATCACCATAGTTGCCATTATTTTCGCCATTTATTGGACCAGCAAACAAAAAGGTCAGGCTGTTATGACCTTGCCTTTCTTGATCGGTCTATCTCTATTACTGACAAGTATTGCTTTTGGCATGCTTTGGTTAGGCGAGCAAGCAGGCATCGCTGGACAAGCAATGAGCGCCAGCACATATCTGATTCTCGCAGTCCTTATTATGGCTGTCGCTAAGACCATTACTATTCCGCTGTATTATGGCATGGCAGGAAAGCTTGCCCCAAGAGAACATGAGTCAACACTTATTGGAATTATGCAACTATTTATTGGTTGTGCTGGCATTATCGCCATTGCCCTAACCCACCATACTCTACCACATGAAGTTGTTATTCAGTCAACAAAATACAACACCATTAGTTTTGTCGCCTCTGGGCTTATTATTAGTTTAATAATACTTGCCATTCTTCTTTTTTCTATTACAAAAATTTGGCGTAAGCTACTTATCTCCGTACAGTCATAGGGTTTTAAAAAGTCTTTTGACTTCCTATCTAGCATTTTTTTATCTATAATTCTAATAGATTAAAATTTCAACTATTTGAAAGGATAAAAACATGAGACAAGACAACAACCCTTGGGGACCTAAAACAGATTGGAATCAATCTCCAAACGGCCAAGCCAGAACCATTGATCAATTCACATCAGAACATCAACTTGCAGCGAATAAAGTTTTAAGAAACACATACTTAATGTTGTCCATGACACTCCTCTTTAGCGCCATTACTGCAGGCATATCCATGTCTATGAAAGCGTTGCCAATTAACCCAATCCTAACACTTATTATTTACTTTGGGCTGTTTTTTGCGATTAGCAAAACTAAGAACAGTTCAATGGGGATTGTCTTAACCTTTGCATTAACAGGGTTTTTAGGCTTCACCATCGGCCCAATTTTGAACCTTTATATTGCAAACTTCAGCAATGGTTCTGAATTAATTTTAATGGCTTTAGGCAGTACAGCACTTATTTTCTTCGGCCTTTCGGCTATCTCACTTAACCCAAACCGTAATTTCTCTAAAATGGGCGCGTTTATTGGTATTGGTGCGATTGTTGCATTGATCGCAATTGTTGCAAACCTATTTTTTCAAATCCCAGCATTGTCTTTAGCAATCTCAGTGGTCGTTGCTTTAATCTCTGGCGGGTTGATTATGTTTCAAACTAACATGATCGTGCGCGGTGGTGAAACCAACTACATCATGGCAAGCGTGACACTTTATATTTCAATTCTAAACCTATTCCTGATTGCTTTACAGTTTCTAGGCATGTTTGCTGGAAATAGAAACTAAAAATTAACTTTCTTTACCTGCAGGACCTTTACTTTTCTGTATATTCTTTATGCTAGTTTAGGGCTCTCTGCCTTCAAAAAATGGCAGAGAACACACTGACTATTACAACTTAATTCCTCAACCAGCCTTTTAATTTATTCCTCTGGAATAGGGGTTAACGCTACGAGACCACTCCCAATAGATCCTAACATAGAGAAATTGTTCTCTTCACTAGGGCAAATATGGCTTGTATTCCCATCAGCAATACAAGCAAAAACCTGAGCATTAGCGTTCTCAACCGTCAGATCCTCTTGCGGAGCTGATATCGTCTGTTCTGTTGCGCCTTCAGCGGTCAACTGATAAATACTTGACTCAAATGCGGCATTAGGGCCTTCTTTATAATTCTGCAAAGATATAAAATACTTTACATCTTCACTTTGCCCTGCAGGAATTTCCCACGAAATACTAACTGAACAACTACCATCCGAGCAGCTATAGCCGCTGACAGCACTCACATTTTTTGCAGGCAGGACATTTAGCATTACAGGGTATAATACCAATTGCAGTATAAAATAAGGTGTTGGTCTATACTCGAAAGCATCTCT
>CAXBFV010000200.1:0-3301 GCA_963974985.1 uncultured Gammaproteobacteria bacterium
AGCAAATAGAATACGTGAAACATTTGGCCGAATGGGTATGAATGATGAAGAGACAGTTGCTCTAATTGCTGGAGGACACACTTTCGGTAAAGCTCATGGTGCCGCAAATGCCAAACACCTTGGACGATCTCCTGAATCAGCAGCTATTGACCAGCAAGGTATAGGCTGGAAAAATAATTATGGTACAGGTAATGGCGATGATACTATTGGTAGTGGATTAGAAGGCTCATGGACTTCAACTCCGACTAAGTGGGGGTATGGCTATTTTGCAAATTTATTTACATATGAATGGATAAAAACAAAAAGTCCTGCTGGTGCAACGCAATGGCGCCCAAAAAATAAAGATACAGATAATATGATTCCTGATGCGCATAATCCTCATATACATCATGCGCCTATGATGTTTACTACAGACTTATCTATGCGCATTGACCCAGAATATCAAAAAATATCAAAACGCTTTAAAGCTAATCCGGAAGAATTTGAAAAAGCTTTTGCTAAAGCCTGGTTTAAGTTAACACATCGTGACATGGGACCAAAATCAAGGTATCTCGGACCATGGGTTCCTGAGGAAGTTTTCATCTGGCAAGATCCCGTACCAACGGCTGATTATAAACTGGTCACTCAACAAGACATTGGTGATCTTAAAGTTAAAATTCTTAAATCGGGTCTAACGATTCCAGAGCTTGTCAAAACAGCATGGGCCTCGGCTTCGAGCTATCGGAAAACAGATATGCGTGGTGGTGCTAATGGTGCGCGAATTCGGTTATTGCCTGAAAAAGATTGGCCTGTAAATGAACCAGCTGAATTAGAAAAGGTACTTGGCAAGCTAGAGGCTATCCAAAAACAATTTAATGATGATCAAAAAGATGGGACCAAAATATCCCTTGCTGATTTAATTATTTTAGGGGGCGCTTCAGCGATTGAAGAGGCTGCTCAAAAGTCAGGGTATAAAGTGACAGTTCCTTTTAAGCCTGGACGTACTGATGCAAAGCAGTCACAAACAAGCATAGAATCTTTTAGTTATCTTGAGCCAGAGGCAGATGGGTTTATCAATTATTTTGATGAGCAAAAAAATGATCTATCTCCCGCTCAAATGCTTGTTGATAAAGCCAGTATGCTGGATTTGAATATTCCAGAAATGACCGTTCTTGTCGGTGGTATGAGAGTTCTTAATGCAAATTATAAGGATTCACCGGAGGGCGTATTTACTGCTAATCCTGGAGCATTAAGTAATGATTTCTTTAGTAACCTTTTAAACATGTCGACAAAATGGGAAAGATCTAAAAAGACACCTGGTCAGTATAACGGATATGATAGAGAAACAGGAAAACTATTATGGCAAGCTTCTTCAGTTGATCTTATCTTTGGCTCAAACTCTGAACTAAGAGCAGTGGCCGAAGTATATGGCTCAAAAGCTAATGAAGAGAAGTTTGTTAAAGATTTCATTCATGCATGGACAAAAGTCATGATGCTTGGAAGATTTAATCAAGCAAAATTATGAAATATGGCGCAATAGGTATTGCATTAAACTTATTGTTCTGTAGACAAAACAGTATGTTTGTTTTCAAGTATATTGTTATATTTTTGAAAAAAATTATAATAGCCAGCAAGAAACAAAAACCAAAATAAAAAAAGGAAAATGAAATGAAAAAACAATTATTAGGATTAGGATTAGGATTAAGTATTGCGATGACAGCTTCAGTTTTTGCAGGAAGCCATTACCCTAAAATAAATGCAAGTGACTTGGGGGCATTGAGTCCATCAGTAAAACTATTTAAATCAAAAACAGTTTTAGATGCCCATCATGAACATCTTCTAGATATGGCTAATGATCCTAAAAACACCGTTATAGTTCGTTATACCTATGCATTATTGTTGGGCATTAATCATGCTAATGATGTGACTCGAGAAATGGCAATTGGCGCTTTAGAAAAACTGGAAAAAACAAAAGGATTGTCTAAGGGTGATGCAGCATATATTAAGGACATGAAAAATCTTATCATTTATGAGCTACAAAAAAAGCCTTTTGAAAAAAAGCCTTCTTAATATAGTAATCTAAGCTTAAGCCATTAGAGAATAGGGAGTTTGGTATAAAGCCTAATATTTTAGGCTTATGACTAGTAGTTCTAGTGCTAGAATATGTACTCCCTTTTTCAACTCATTTTATGGGATTTCTTACATCCCACAGCTCTTATAATCGCTAGGGTTTTTTAAAAATAAAGCACTTTTTACTTTTCCATGGGAAATTATAGTAACCTATCTACACTGCAAATCATTTAAAACTAAGAAATAAAATAGGATCAAATAAAATGAAAATATCATTTATAAGTCAAACTAAACATTTGCTGATAGTCGCGTTGAGTTTTATGGGCTTATTACTGTTAACTGGTCTTGCGCAAGCAGAAGTGAAAAAACCAAATATCAACATAGGGGTTTTTAGCAACTATGGTAAAGTTGGGGAAGACTCCCTTAAAGCGGTTGAGTTAGCAAAAAATAGTTTACATGACTCTGCTTATAGCTATACGATTCATACTCTAAATACGAAATTTGGCTCTACTGTTAGTCACAGTGTAATGGAAAATTTTGTACGGAAAAATCATTTGTCAGCAGTCATATCAATTTATACTTCGGGAGGCCTGGCCATTAAACCAATTATTGATGAAAATCAAATTCTTCAAATAAGCGTAGCTTCGGATCCTAAGATTGCAGATGGGAAAATTAATTTTATTAACTTTAGCCCAACACAGGAACAAATTAATGTAATGATTGCTACGTTAAAAAAGAAGAATATCAAAACAATATCAATTCTTCATATTAATGATATATGGGCCAATGCAATTGTCAAAGAGCTGACCCATGCGTTACTTAAGAAAACCTCAATAAAGATACTTGATAATAAAAAGTACTCTATTGAAACAAAAAAATTCTCGCCCGTAATTAAATCGATGAAGGGAGGTCAGCCAAATATATACTTTGTGCTTGGGTATACTCGCCACCTCCAAGAAATCATATCGGCAATGCGAAAAGAGAATATTGAAACACCTATAACAACCATTACGACATTTAACCCTCAGGATGATGTCCCTTTTTTAAAAGGCATGTGGTACGTTGATACGAAAATAAGCCCTAAATTTAGTGAATTATTTAAAAATAAAACGGGTCAATTTCCATCTACTGATGCGGCATATGCTTATGATGCATTTAATATGATCGCTAAAGCATATGACACTTTATATGCCAAGGCTAAAAATAAAAACATACAACCTACTGAAATAAAAAAAATAGCCCCATATATGTT
>CAXBFV010000201.1:0-3291 GCA_963974985.1 uncultured Gammaproteobacteria bacterium
TTAAAAGCCAACTGCTCTACCAGCTGAGCTAACGACCCGGTAGTGGTTGGAGATTTTACATTGATTGCATAAGATTGCAAGGGGAGAAATGAAAAAAAATAATTTTCTTTTGCGGCGGGTTCCTCGATTCTTGGGTTATACCTTAATTGAACTTTTAGTTGTGTTGGCTGTAGTGGCAATTGTTACCTTGGCAGCAACGAGCAGTTTTTATTTCTCATCAGGTGCTAAGAAGGCGCATACCGAACTTATTGAACTTAAAGCAGCCCTAGAGTATGCCAAGTATCAAGCGATAACCAGATCCGAAACAGTAACGGTTTGCCCTTCTGAAGATGGAAAAACTTGTGACACCAAAAGCTGGTCAAAAGGTGTGGTTATTTTTGAAGATAAGAATGCAGACAGAAGTATTGAGACTGAAGATAAGGTCTTGAGAGTGCTTCCAGCCCTTAGAGACCATGAAAATTTAGTATGGAGAGGTTTCCCTAATTATGCTTACTTGCAGTTTTTGCCCGATGGTTTGATGAAAGGAAATAATGGCACTTTTGTACTGTGTATCGGTGCTGGTAAAAATTTAATTGCGCAAGGGTTAATTATTAGTAAGACAGGTCGCATGCGTTTTACAGAAGGGGTTGGGCCAATACATAAGGGGAGTAATGGTAAATTGCTTTATTGTTGAAATCCTGTTGGTGACAAGGTAGAATTCGTTTAATTAAATTAGACTAAGGTGGTTTTATATAGCCACCTTTTTTATTGGAGCTTAAATTAACATGCAAAGAATACCTATGACGGTCCCTGGGGCTGAAAAATTAAAAAATGAACTAGAGCATTTAAAGTCTACGGCACGCCCACGTGTGATTGCATCGATTGCCGAAGCGCGTGAGCATGGTGATCTAAAAGAGAATGCAGAATACCATGCCGCACGAGAAGAGCAGGGCTTTATTGAAGGGCGTATTAAAGAAATTGAATTTAAAGTGGCGAATTGTCAGATTATTGATGTGCGTCAAATTAAAAATAGTGGCAAAGTTATTTTTGGATCGACGGTTAATTTATTTAATGTAAATACGGAAGAAGAAGTTTCTTATCAAATTGTAGGCGAAGATGAGGCCGATGTGAAACAAGGGAAAATCTCTGTTGGCTCGCCTATTGCGCGTGCTTTAATTGGTAAAGAAACAGGTGACGAAGTAATTGTTAAAACACCTTCTGGAGAGGTGGATTACGAAATTTCAGAAGTGGAATATAAATAACCTAATTTTGGCATTCTAGTAGAGAAAAATTTATGATTATTGATTCCCATTGCCATTTAAATCATCTCAAACTTGAAAATGTTGAGGGTGGCTTATCAACTGTCATTCAAAATGCTAAAGAAGTTGGCGTTGAAAAAATAATCTCTATTTGTGTTGAATTAGATGAAGTTGAGACATTGAGATCAATTACTGATATGCATTCAAATGTTTTTCACAGTGTCGGTGTTCATCCAAGTGAATGGGGCAGCGAGCAACCTTCCTGCGAGCGATTGATTGAGTTAGTTAATTATCCGAAGTGTGTGGCTATTGGTGAAACGGGTCTTGATTATCATTATAACGATACAGATACTATTCCTGCGCAAATGGAAAAGTTTAGAGCGCATATTCAAGCTTCTGTTCAAACTCAAAAACCATTGATTATTCATACACGGGCAGCCAAAGAAGATACACTGCAAATTATGCGAGACGAGCAAGCACAAAATACATGTGGTGTGATGCATTGTTTTACTGAAGACTGGGATATGGCTAAGCAGTCTTTGGATATGGGTTTTTATATTTCTTTTTCTGGTATTGTAACATTTAAGAATGCAGAAGATTTACGTGACGTCGCTAAAAAAATGCCTTTGGATCGGATCTTGATTGAAACGGATGCGCCATATCTCACCCCTGTTCCAATGAGGGGAAAGCCAAACTATCCAGCCTATGTTCGTCATGTGGCAGAGTTTATGGCAGACTTAAGGGGAATGACTTTGGAGGATTTTTCAGCTCAAACTGTCAAGAATACCGAAAAATTATTTGACCTTTCTGAGATGGAAGTTTCTTAGGAAGTGGAAGTAAATAAGTTAAAAGGTTGGCGCAGTATATTTATTCTCAATCAAGGCACTTGAATCCCAAGCATAGCAAGCTTATGTGAGATTTAAGTAACACAGAGTGAGGATGAATTAACAAGCAAAGCATTTAAGTTATTTATGGACATTTCCTTAGGGTAAGTGGATTGATATTTAGTATTCGTAGCATTGTATTGAGTTGAATGAGAGGGAGGCCAATGAGGCTATTGGGGTCGTTACCTTCCAGTTTTTCAAAAAGCGTGATCCCTAAACCTTCAGATTTAAAACTGCCAGCGCAGTTAAGCGGCATTTCTTTGGTAATATAACTTTTGATTTCATCTAACGTCAATGCTCGAAAGTGTACGTAAAAAGGCTCGATAATTACTTGGATTTTGTTTTGTATACTGTCGAGTACACATAGGCTTGTGAGAAAAGTTACTTTGTTGCCACTGAAAGCATTGAGTTGGGCAATAGCATTCTCAATAGTATGGGGCTTGCCGAGAATTTTATTTTGGAACAAGGCACATTGATCTGATGCAATAATCACAGCAGGTGCTTTAAGACCTGTTTGGATAGCTTTTGCTTTTTCAATTGCAAGGCGCTTAACCATGTTTTCAGGCGTCTCATCTTCTAATGGTGTTTCATCAATATCCGGTGAGATGCAGGTAAACTCAGGAATGATTTTTCCAAGCAACTCTGCTCGGTAGGGGGAGGAGGAAGCAAGGATAAAATTTATTGGCATGGTCGCATCATTATAAATCAAATGTGTTTCGACTATTATAACGATATATATTCATGGACGTCATCCCGCCATTTGATTGCGGGGTTCATTTAAAGGATAAATTGAAAATGAAAAAACGTTGTGCCTGGGCAGAAAACGCAAGCCCTCTTGAGATTCAGTACCATGATGAGGAGTGTGGTGTGCCTGTTTATGACGACCAGACTTTATTTGAATTTTTAGTATTGGAGGGTGCACAAGCAGGGTTGAGTTGGTCAACGATTTTAAATAAACGCGAAGGGTATCGCGAAGCCTTTGATGGTTTTAATGTGCAAGAAATTATTAAATATAATTCAAAAAAAATAGAGTCGTTAATCCAAAACTCAGAGATTGTGCGTAATAAACTTAAGATAAATTCAGTCGTTTCAAATGCAAAATATTTTATAGAAGTGCAAAAAGAGTTTGGATCTTTTAGTAAATACCTGTGGGGGTTTGTAAGCAATAA
>CAXBFV010000202.1:0-3264 GCA_963974985.1 uncultured Gammaproteobacteria bacterium
TCAATAAAAGCTTCATCATAATGCGTACCAAATAATCGATGCAACTCTTCAATAACTTTTGAACGGCCTGGAACAGATGCAAAAATCTCTTCGCTCCGCTCACTAAAAACCATCGTTTTATTATCAAAGAAATTATTATCATACAATTGCATGAAAGAGGCTTCATCTGGAAAAATAGTCGGCGGCTGAATGGCTGCATTTAAGACCACATTTGGATCTTTTAAGCCATCACCCGACAAGACACAAACAACCTGCTCACCTTTTTGTAAAGTACCCGCTTCCGCTTTTTTCAAAAGGTATGCAACCGTAGCTGCAGAAGCACTTTCCACAAATAAACCCTCTTGCGTTGAAAGCAAATATTGCGCTTCTAACATTTGAGTGTCGGTGACATCTAAGGCTTCGCCACCAGTACTGTAAATACCCGCCAAGGCTTTAATGCCATCAATCGGATCAGGTACTGCAATGGCTGTGGCAAAAGTATCTGCCGTGATCGTTGATTCAATTTGGTGTGATTGCTTTTCAAAACTGTTGACCAATGCTTTGGCACCCGCGGCTTGCACGCCAACGAGTTTTGGTGTTTTAGAAATCAATCCAAGTTGATTATACTCTTCAAAGCCTCGCGCATAGGCGGCCATATTGGTTCCACAACCAATGGGAATCACTACACGATCTGGCACCTGAAAAAGCATTTGATCAATAATTTCAAAAGCTCCGGTTTTTTGGCCCTCTACGCGAAAGGCATAATCGCCAGCCAAAAAGAAACCCATGCGTTTTGCAAGCTTATATGCTAATTCTGCCGCATCATTGTAAGTGCCTTTGACCTGCACAATTTTACCACCAAAAGAAATAACTTGTGCCAACTTCGACATGGATACCCCTTCAGGCACCACAATAAAGCATGGCATTTTGGCAGCTGCCGCATAACAAGAACAAGAAGCCGCCATATTACCTGTTGACGCTAAAATAACACCTTTCGCACCCATTTCTTTAGCAACGGTAATATCTACGGCAGAACCACGGTCTTTAAAAGATCCTGTAGGGTTTTTACCTTCTACTTTAAAATAAAGATCAATGCCTAGCTGCTCGCCAATCACCTTACTCTTCAGTAAAGGGGTTGCCGTTTCCCGTAAAGAAACAAAATTCGCAGGTTCTTGAATAGGCATTAAAGGCAGGTACTTAGCAAGGCAAGGTGCCGCCGCTGTAAAGTAATCAAGATTAATACGTTTCTTAATTTGCTCAATATCCATTTTGACTTCCCAGGGGGAAGATTCACCGGTAAAAACAAAATCATCTGTTTTCATGACTTGTTTGGTTTCAAAATCGAGTAATTGATACATATTTTTAAGTCTCTTATATTTACAAAACCATTAGAAAATCAATACCGTCATTGCGAACACAACGTGGCAATCCAGTTATTAAAGGCTTTAAAAAAAATGGATCCCGCGATCAAGTAGCGGGACGACGTATGGATTATTTGTATGAACAAAAAATTCTTCACATTCCTATATCCATAGTATTTTTGGATGGGTCAAGGCGTGAAAAGGATTCAGCACACTGTGTATTTTATTACATGAGCACTGCCAGCCTTTTTATAACACCGAGATATCCAAAAAGACAAAGGATAAATTAACTTTCGGTTTCAGGACGAAGACTACGCACTGCACGACCTGCTTGCCAGATTTCACGTTCACGCATTTCTTCAAGCTCTTTTTCAAGCTCAACACGATAATCATCCTGGCTGTTTTTATCAATTGTACGCTGCGCTTCATTACCGTTACGCACTTCTTCGTAAAGATCTTTAAACACAGGTAATGTTGCTGCTTTAAATTTCGGCAACCAATCCAATGCACCACGTTGTGCTGTGGTAGAGCAATTACCATACATCCAATCCATCCCATTTTCAGAAACTAACGGTACAAGACTTTGTGTAAGCTCTTCTACAGTTTCATTAAACGCTTCACTTGGTGAATGTCCATTAGCACGCAATACTTGATACTGCGCTTCGATGATCCCAGCTAACGCGCCCATTAGTACACCACGCTCACCTGTTAAATCACTATATACTTCACGCTCAAAGGTTGTTTCAAATAAATAACCAGAACCTACTGCAATACCATAAGCAATGGTTCTTTCTTCTGCTTTTCCTGAAGCATCTTGGAAAATTGCATAGCTAGAGTTAATACCCTTTTTTTGTAAAAATAGTTTACGAACACTACGCCCTGAACCTTTTGGTGCAACCAAGGCTACATCGATATCTTTAGGTGGAATGATGCTTGTTTTTTCTTTGTACGTTACACCAAAGCCATGTGAGAACATTAATGTCTTACCTTTTACTAAACGCTTCTCGATCATTGGCCATGTCGAAATTTGACCCGCATCGGATAAAAGATTACAAATGATAGTCCCTTTTTCACATGCTTCTTCAATTGAAAATAAAGATTCACCAGGTTTAAAACCATCTTTAATTGCGGCATCCCATGAAGGAGAATTATCACGTTGGCCAATAATAACCTTAAAACCATTATCTCTTAAATTTAATGCTTGAGCTGGTCCCTGAACACCATAACCCAATACTGCAATCACATCATTTTTTAAAACGTCATGCGCTTTCTCTAAAGAAAACTCCTCACGTGTCATTACTTTTTCTTCTGTTGTTCCAAATGTCATCTTACCCATTATTTTGCTCCTTAAGTAGCTTATGATTTATGGTTGTTTTTAATAATCTTCATTAAAACTTATATCCTGATTTTTCCTACGAAGCCATAGCTTCATGTTCAATATCTTGAGAAAGCGGAATTTTATTTGAGATCTGAATATCAATCACTTCAATAATCTTACGTAATTGCTTCATGACCTTGTCAATCTTGACCTCATCACAATGAATCACAATGCTGAAATGGGAAACCCCTTCTCTTTTAGTTTCAAAAATATTCATTTGCTCAATATTAATGCGGTGACGTGAAAACACTGAAGCAATTCGTTGTAAAACACACAATGTGTTATCTGTGGTCATTGATAAAAAATAGATCATCTCCATTACGCTTCCTCTCTACTTAATTTTGTTTCACTGATTGAGCACCCTGACGGCACCATAGGAAAAACATTTTCCTGCTGTTCAACCTTCACCTCTAACAAGAATGCTTCTTCTGAGTTTAACATTGTATCTAATGCTCCACTCAGATCTTTTCGATCTGTCACACACTGCCCATTTATGCCATAAGCTTTTGCCACTGCAACAAAGTCTGGGCTTAACATTTGCGTAAA
>CAXBFV010000203.1:0-3257 GCA_963974985.1 uncultured Gammaproteobacteria bacterium
AATATCAATATCTCCGGCATTTCAATTTTGGCAACATAACAGGCTAATAAAAAAGCATAATGTGCAAAGCCCAATTGAATGCCCTGTTTTTTAGCACATTCATCAATATACTCAAAGCCTTCAATTAATAAGTCATCTTTAATAGACACACCATTAAGCTTAACTCTTTCATTATAGTCTTGAAGGTGCGGAGAAGTGTTAACAAGTACTGACACGCCAGAATTTACCAAGGTATGCTCAAGCAACCCAACAACTGAGCCTTTACCATTAGTGCCTCCCACTGTGATAATAAAAGGCTTTTGATCAAAGGAAAAATATTGTAGAAAAAAAGATTTAAATTCTAAAAAAGGTAATAGATGTGAAGAAGCTTGATAAATTTTATTGAGCCAAGCTTCTTTTTCATTTAAAAACATATTTTAATAGTGCAGGTTTTTAAAACCTTAACTTGCTTGTTTACTATGCATTAACATCGTCAAAAGTTTTGCGATTTTAGGTCGCATTTCACGTCGATCTACAATCATATCAATCATGCCTTTTTCTTGCAAAAATTCACTGCGCTGAAAACCTTCTGGTAGTTTTTCACGTACAGTTTGCTCAATAACTCTAGGGCCTGCAAAACAGATTAAAGCATTCGGCTCAGCAATATGTAAATCACCCAGCATTGCTAAAGAAGCTGATACACCACCTGTGGTTGGATCAGTTAACACCACAATATAAGGTAAATTATGTTTTGCTAAACGCGCAAGTCCCGCACTTACTTTTGCCATCTGCATTAAGGAAAAAAGTGACTCCTGCATTCTGGCACCACCACTTGCTGTAAAGCAGATGAAAGGACATTTCTTTTCAATTGCGGCATGAACGCCTCTTAGGAATTTTTCACCTACAACAGAACCCATTGAGCCGCCTAAAAAACTAAACTCAAAGGCTGAAACCACAACCTCTTGCTTCTCTAATTTTCCAGAACCAACAATAAGCGCATCTTTTTCACCCGTTTTCTTTTGTGCTTGAGATAAGCGATCTTTATAAGACTTAGTGTCTTTAAAATTAAGCATATCTTTAGGTTTTAACTCTAAAGCCATTTCCTCAAAAGAACCTTCATCCAAGAAAGCATTGATTCTTTTGCGCGCGCCGATACGTAAATGAAAGTTACACTGAGGACAAACTTGTAGATTCTTTTCAAGCTCAGGTTTGTAGATAACGTTACAACAGCTATTACACTTTTCCCAAACACCTGAGGGCATTTCTTTTTTAGAACCATCAGAACTTACTTTATTTGTAATTTTATTAAACCAGCTCATCTTATCTACCGTTTCTTCCAATTTTATAATTATATACTAATTTACAACATACGCTTAGATCTAACCGCTTCGGCCAAACCATTTAACATTTCTTCTGTGGTTGCCCACGAAACACAAGCATCGGTAACACTCTTACCATACACCATATTGTCATTAATTTTTTGATTGCCTTCTTCCAAATGACTTTCAATCATCAAGCCGAAAACATCCTTGCTACCTTTGGCCACTAAGTCTGCGATATAACCTGACACAATAGGCTGTCTACGAAAATCTTTTTCGCTATTACCATGACTACAATCCACCATTAAAGGGATAGATAAGCCTGACTGCTTTTGCTGATCAATGGCCGCTTCAATGTGCGATGCTTCATAGTTAGGACCAGACTTTCCGCCACGTAAAATAACATGACTGTCTTTATTGCCTTTTGTACTAAAAATAGCAGTAGTGCCATTCTTGGTCACGCCTAAAAAATGATGCGGTGAAGAAGCCGATTTAATTGCATCTACAGCTAATTGAATATTCCCATCTGTGCCATTTTTAAAGCCAATTGGACAAGACAAACCTGAAGAAAGCTCACGATGCACCTGACTTTCTGTGGTACGCGCACCAATAGCCCCCCATGAAATTAAATCAGAAACATATTGTGGGCTAATTACATCTAAATATTCTGTCCCACAAGGAATGCCCATTTCAGAAAGTTCTAATAATAAAGAACGTGCGCTGCGCAAGCCTTTATTAATATTAAAACTATCATCTAAATCTGGGTCATTAATAAACCCTTTCCAACCCACTGTTGTACGAGGCTTTTCAAAGTAAACCCGCATGATAATTACCAACTCATTTTCATGCTTATCAATAAGTTTTGTTAAACGCTGTCCATATTCGATGGCCGCAGCATAATCATGCACTGAACAAGGTCCTACAACGACGACCAAACGGTCATCAGCACCATGCAAACATTTAGAAATTTTTTGACGTGCATTAAAAATAATATTTGAAGATTTTTCTGTTAAAGGATGTTCATCCACCAAAACACTGGCAGGTACCAGCGCTCTAATATCATCAATTCGTAAGTCATCAGTTGATTGCATTATTATCAGTCCATTTTTATCAAAATTTATAACCGAAAACTATAACATGATGCGACCCCCAAGTGCCATTCATCATTGCAAATTATTTAATGCTTAACGCCCTTCTTGTCTTCACAGCAGTCGCTAGTGTTTCTAGCATTTTTTCTGTCGTTTCCCAAGAAACACAAGCATCTGTAACACTTTGTCCATAAACCATTTTATTACTTATTTTTTGATTGCCTTCTACCAGATGACTTTCAATCATCAATCCAAAGACTTGAATGTTGCCACCTGAAATATAGCCTGCAATTTCGTTAGAAACAATAGGCTGACGATTAAAGTCTTTTTGACTATTACCGTGACTACAGTCAACCATTATTCGAGCGTACACATTAGATTTGGCCTGCTGCTCAAAAGCTTCACTGACAGACTTCTCATCATAATTTGGGCCTGTCTTACCCCCTCTCAAAATCACATGACAATCTGTATTTCCATCTGTTTCATAAATTGCTGCAGTACCATTTTTAGTCACACTTAAGAAGTGATGCGGGGACTGTGAAGCACCAATAGCATCTACTGCTACTTGCACCCCTCCATCTGTACCGTTTTTAAACCCTACAGGGCAAGATAAACCAGACGCCAATTCTCGGTGAACTTGGCTCTCTGTCGTGCGGGCACCAATCGCTCCCCAAGAAATCAAATCTGCTACATATTGAGGAGAAATCACATCTAAATATTCAGTTCCTGCAGGCAATCCCATTTCATTAATATCTAAAAGCAATTGACGCGCTGTGCGTAATCCTTTGTTTATTTTGAAACTATCATCTAAATCAGGATCATTAATAAAGCCTTTCCAGCCCACCGTTGTACGTGGTTTTTCAAAATAAAC
>CAXBFV010000204.1:0-3252 GCA_963974985.1 uncultured Gammaproteobacteria bacterium
CTTTATTTAAGTATCTAGCGGAGCAGGTTTCAAGCGCCCAAGCTGTTTGGGATTGCGGTACAGGAAATGGTCAAGGAGCCGAAGGCTTAGCTGAGTTCTTTGATAAAGTGTACGCAACGGATGCCAGTGCTAAACAAATTGAAGCGGCTTCAGAACATCCTAAGATAGCCTACTCAGTCGCGACGGCCGAGCATTCAGGCCTTGATGATGCAACGGTTAATTTAGTGACCGTATGTCAGGCCTTACATTGGTTTAATCTAGATGCTTTTTATAAAGAAGTGCGGCGTATTTCTAAGCCTGGTGCGTTACTGGCGGTAATAGGTTATAACACTGCACTCACTGGAATTAAAGAAATAGATGATGTCTATAAAGTACTTTGTTTTGATTACTTGTGGGAAAAAGAATGCTGGGAAATGAACCGTGGTTCATTAAACCAAAATTACCAAGGTATTGATTTCCCCTTTGAGGAAACAGAAACACCGCAGTTTTATATTGAGATGCATTGGAATTACCAAGAATATTTAAATTACCTGAATACTTGGTCAGCCGTTAAAACACATATTAAAAAATATAATGAAAATCCAGTGGAAACTTTTGTGGCGTCTAAGATTGAAAAATATTGGCCGAATCCTGAAGAAAAAAGGTTGGTTAAATTCCCTGTCATTTTAAGGCTGGGTGTTGTTTAGCTTCGAATAAAAAAGTTTGTGGGTTACTATCATTGATGTGCAAAGTTTAAAAAAACACAGAGGAAATTAGATAATGAAAAAGTTAGTTGTGATTACCGGAGCGAGTTCAGGGTTTGGGGCAGCGATTGCCAGACAGTTGAGTGGCTTGGGTCACCCGTTATTATTAATTGCACGCCGTCTTGAAAAACTTGAAGCCTTAAACCTTCCTAATGCAATGTGTGCCAAGGTAGATATTACGAAACGTGCAGAGTTTGAAGCGGCTGTTAAAAAAGCAGAAGCAGAGTATGGCCCTGCAGATTGCTTGGTCAACAATGCCGGTGTGATGTTATTAGGACAGGTAGCGACGCAAGATCCTGCTGAATTCTCCACAATGCTAGATGTAAATGTTACATCGCTCTTAAATGGTATGCAGATTGTTTTGTCAGGCATGAAAAAACGTAATTCTGGAACTATCGTGAATATTTCATCTGTTGCAGGTCGTAAGACATTTCCTGATCACGCAGCTTATTGTGGTACGAAATTTGCAGTACATGCGATTAGTGAAAATGTACGTGAAGAAGTGTCAGCTAATAATGTACGTGTTATTACTATTGCACCTGGGGCTGCTGAAACTGAGCTTTTAGGGCACACGACTTCTGATGCGATTAAAGAAGGTTATGAAGCATGGAAGGAAGATATGGGTGGGGTGCTGTCTGCGGAAGATGTAGCGCGTTCAGTCGTCTTTGCTTATTCACAACCACAAAATGTTTGTATTCGTGAGATTGTGATAGCAGCGACCAAGCAGCAGCCTTAAAAAGACCTCAGCTTGCACTCACTACTTTAATTTTCAGAGGGCTTTTAAACTAGATATTCTTGCCAATCATAAAACCAACGAAAACAAATCCAAGCGTTAAAACAAGGCTGAGTAAAATATAAGTGCCAGCCTTTGTGTATTCTCCGGCATTAATTAAATTCAGGGTATCAATACTAAAACTTGAGAAGGTGGTGAAGCCCCCTAAAAACCCAGTAAGAAGTGCGGCTTTCCAAACATCTCCTATTTGGAGTTTATAGATGAATAGGGCGGTGAGTACCCCCATAATTAAAGAACCCAGGATATTGCAGGCTAAAATACCATAAGGAAAGGCTCGTCCCCATAAGTTATAAATACCTTCTGAGAAAAGGAAGCGACTAACGGCACCTAAGCCGCCGCCAATTAGAATAGCAAAGAGTTTAATAAGCATCGGTATTGTCCTTTAATTTTTCAAAACAGAGCGTTCCAAGTTTTCCTGTCTTTGAATTATTTAATGCAATATTCGTATCGTTTAAATCATAGCAGGACAATACCCGAGATGTTATTTTTTCATACACAAAGCCCCTGAAATTTGACTACACTTTAGTTTAATAAGTTTATTTACTCTAAAGATGATTTAAAATGTCCAAAATTATTCACAACCGCCATGAAGTCACTAAATTAGTTATTTTAGGCGCAATTGTTGGGCTGCTGGTAGGCAGTATTGGTGCTGTATTTCAAATTGTAATTATTTGGATAGGCGAAACTAAAGGTAGTTTGATTGCTGGCATTTCTTATCCTATTCTTCAATATTTTTTAGCAGCTTTTTTCTCAACCCTTTTTCTTGTCAGTGCTATTTATTTAGTTAGAAAAGTGGCGCCTGAAACAGCAGGGAGTGGGGTTCAAGAAATTGAAGGTATTTTAGAGGGTAAGCGAACCATGCGTTGGTATCTTGTGCTGCCAACTAAATTTTTAGCAGGTGTGCTTTCTCTTTCAAGTGGGCTTGTTTTGGGGCGTGAAGGACCAACCATTCAGATGGGGGGTGCCGTAGGTAAAATGCTGCAAACCATATTTAGACTGAATGCTGAGTATACACATATTCTTATTGCCGCCGGTGCCGGTGCGGGTCTTGCCGCAGCCTTTAATGCGCCACTTGCAGGCATCTTGTTTGTAGTAGAAGAAATGCGCCATCAATTTAAATATAGTTTTAAATCCTTGCAGGTGGTGATTATCGCCTGTGTCTGTAGTGATATTATGTTGCGTCTTTTTATGGGGCAGTCTGCAGATATTCCGATGATGCATTTTGCGACACCAAAATTAAGCTCGCTTTGGGTGTTTATTATTTTAGGGATCCTCTTTGGTGGCCTGGGCGTGATCTTTAATAAATATTTGGTGAAATCCTTAAACTTTTTTATGATGCTCCCTAAAAGACAATTTTGGGCTTTTATCGTTGCCATTGGTGCGGGCACGGGTATTTTATCCATTGCTTATCCCAATGTGATTGGCGGTGGTTATGCTGTGATTCCAACTGTGTTGCAGGAGCATATGGGGATAAGTGCTTTGCTTATTTTATTTATCTTGAGGTTGCTGACCACTTGGACAAGCTACGGAACGGGTGCCACGGGTGGTATTTTCGCACCAATGCTGGCACTTGGAACAATCTTTGGTGTGTGGTTTGGTATGGTGGTCACCGTATTTTTTCCAGACCTGGTGCAAGACCCTGCTGTGTTTGCCGTGGCAGGAATGAGTGCGCTCTTTACAGCAACCGTTGGGGCACCACTCACAGGGATCGTGCTT
>CAXBFV010000205.1:0-3246 GCA_963974985.1 uncultured Gammaproteobacteria bacterium
TTTAACGGTGACAAACTCACTGATGAGAGATTGAGGGCCGATAAAGTTCACTGTGCGATTATTTTCAGTACGTCCAGCAAGGACATCAGGGCTCTTTTTGGAGCGGCCATCGACAAGAATTTGTTGATGTGAGCCTACCATTTGACGATTGATGCGTAAGGCATTGTTACTGAGCGTTTCTTGAAGTTTATTCAATCTTGCTTTTTTCACCTCCATCGGCGTGTCATCAAACATGTCGGCGGCAGGAGTTCCTGGACGCTTACTATAAATAAAGCTAAAAGATTGGTCGAAGTCAATTTCTTTTACAAAATCGATTAATTTTTCAAAATCTTGTTCCGTTTCACCTGGAAACCCAACAATGAAATCAGAAGAAATAGTAATGTCAGGGCGTATTTTTTTAAGTTTTCGCACCTTCTGCTTAAATTCTAAAATGGTATGGTTGCGTTTCATGGATGCCAGAATTTTATCTGAACCATGTTGAACTGGAAGGTGTAAATGATTTGCAAGCTTTGGGATTTCGCCATAAGCCTCAATTAAAGAGTCTGAAAACTCTACAGGGTGAGAGGTAGTAAAACGAATTCGGCCGACAGTCTCAATCGCGGCAAGGTAATGAATTAGTAACGCTAAATCAGCCGTTTCCCCATTGGCCATTTTTCCTAGGTAATGGTTTACATTTTGTCCAAGTAAGGTGATTTCTTTGACGCCTTGTTCCGCAAGAGAAGCGCATTCTGCAAGCACGTCTTCAAAAGGGCGGCTAAATTCAGGTCCACGGGTGTAAGGGACGACGCAATATGAACAGTATTTGTCACAGCCTTCCATGATAGACACATAGGCTTTAACACCTTCAGCTTTAGGCTCTGGAAGGCAATCAAATTTCTCTATTTCAGGGAAGGAAATATCTACAGCTGATTTTTTATCACCATTTAAGGAGTTAATAAGTTCGGGTAAACGGTGAATAGTTTGAGGTCCAAAAACAAGGTCAACAAAAGGAGCACGTTTAATAATCTTGTCACCTTCTTGAGAAGCGACACATCCACCGACACCAATGATTAAATCAGGTTTATTGTTTTTAAGGCGCTTCCAGCGACCTAATTGATGAAAAACTTTTTCTTGGGCTTTTTCACGAATAGAGCAGGTATTAAGCAAAATAATATCGGCATCTTTCTCATCTTCCGTGCTGGTGGTATTATAATGTTGCTGTAAAATTTCTTTCATGCGTGATGAGTCATACTCATTCATTTGGCAGCCTAAGGTTTTAATAAATAATTTTTTTTCAGGCTTAGTGTTTTTTGTGTTTTCTACTGGGGTTTCAAGAACATCCATCATAATTGATTCGCTGTGTTGTTTTTGTACAGAAAAGTGGGGTCAGGATACAGATTTAGAGGCTAAAAATCCATATTTTAATGATTGGGGCAAGACAATAAATGCGCTGAAGCTATAATTGCGATAGTTGTTTTTTTATTTAGAATTACTTTGTTATGAAATTCGAAAAGTTTATTGCGCATCGCGGTGCTAAGACTTATGCCCCAGAAAATACGATTGATGCTTTTCAACGAGCGCTGAATTATGGCGTAAACTGGATGGAGCTTGATGTGCAGATGACGCGGGATAATGAGCTTATTATTTTCCATGACTATGATGCTGAGCGTGTGGCAGGATCAAAGAAATGTATTACCAATATGACGTTAAAGGAAGTGAAGACTTTAAACGTAGGTAAAACTTTTCTGACACGTTTTGCACCCTGTCGTGTGCCAACCTTAAAAGAGTATTTGGAATGGATGCAGGCACACCCGGAAGTCTACACCAATGTGGAAATTAAAGTTAAACCTTATGAAGACTGTGCTTATGAAGCGAAATTAGTTCAAAAAACCATTGAGGTGTTGAATACTTTCCCAGAACTGGAGTCACGTATTTTGCTTTCCAGCTTTAGTCAGTTTGCAATGAAAAGAATGTATGAAGTTGAGCATAATTATGCCTTGGAAATGTTGGTTTGGTTTCGTGAAACGGATGACTGGGATAAAAACTTTGCTAAATTTCGGAAAGAAAGCTATGAAGACTTTAAAAGATGGGGATGTTGTGCGTTAGGGATTAATGGTGAAGGGCTTACCGAGTCCAGGGTCGAAGAGCTGAAGGATCTTTGCGGCACGGTACTGAGTTATTCAACCACTACTTTTTCTGAAAATGATGTGCGTAAACTCTTATCTCGCGGCATAGACAGCGTGTTTATTGATGAGATGAATTATGCTGAGATGTCGGCAACAGAAATCATCAAACCACTTAAGATAGGCTTTTTAGCAACAGGTGATGAAATTACCACAGGTGATATTCAGAATACCAACACACCTGCTTTAGCCGCTAAATTATATGCGATGGGTTATAAAATTGGGATGCATTTGGCTTGTTATGATAGCCAGCGAAAAATTGAAAAATCACTTTCATATCTGCTGGATGAACATGATATCGTATTTACAGTCGGCGGCTTAGGGCCAACAGAAGATGATAAGACCCGCCAAGCAATTTCTTATGTGGTGGGCCAAGATTTAGTTTTTGATGGCGGTAGTTGGCAGCGTATCGTCGAACGTATTCAAAAACGATTTAAAGAAGTGCCAGAGAATAATCGTCAACAAGCTTACTTCCCCGATGGCTCGAAAATTTTACCGAATGCGAATGGCACAGCAGATGGCTGCATTGTGACACTTCCAGGTGAAAAATATATTGTTATGTTGCCAGGGCCTCCAAGTGAATGCTTGGGTATGTTTGAAGATGCTATTATTCCTTTTATGCAGAAGCTGGGTGGAATGATCCAAAGGCAGAGTTTAAGTTGGCAATTAATGGGTGCTTCAGAGGCGGATATTTCTCAAAAGCTTAAACCAATTGCTGATCGTTTTGGTGAATCATTAGGGTATCGAGCAGCTTACCCTTACCTTGAGGTTAAACTGCATACGGATTCTGATCAAAAGACTGTTCAAGAAATAGTGGCTGAGTTGGAGGTGGTTATTGAACCTTATTTGGTGACAAAAGGTAAAGCGATTGCTAGTGAACGTCTTTTAGAATTGGTGCAGAAAAACTCTGTTCAAGTTAAGATTAAAAAAGATGTCACAAAAGGTATGCTGTATAGTCAATTTTCAGGTTTTGAAAAGTCTTTGCCTTGCCGATATAAATGTGACATTAGCACTTATGGCTTGGAAAAGTTCTGGCAAGATAATAGGGTAGTGGCAGATGAGTTTAAAATTGAAATAAAATTTG
>CAXBFV010000206.1:0-3195 GCA_963974985.1 uncultured Gammaproteobacteria bacterium
TCCGCTCGAGTTTATTTGCTGGTGCAAAACACAGGTGGCGATCCTTTGAATATGCACCGTCAAAAATTAGGATCGGTTTCTCGTTTACCAATGTTGCATCAAAAAGCATTGCCAGGGGTTATTTTGGACAAAGAAACCTCAGAGACCTTTGCACATTTATTTGATGGGCATACAGATGTCTATCGAATTAGGCCTGGTGAAGAATGGGATCATGTGGCAAAGGAATCGGCTTTAGCAGTGCGACAAAGCCATGAATTAGAAAGTAGCCGATTATATTTATATTCACCTGACTATATAGAGTGAGGAAATGATGGAGAGCATAAATTTTAAAACAATAGAAATTAACGACACGGATTTGACAGCAGTAGATCTGTCTGAAATTCGTGATCACGTTGTTAAAGGCGAATATCTCGATGCATCGCAACTGTCCTGTGCTCTCCTTGGACAAGGGTATTTTGATATTCGCCCCACTTCCTATTATTTATTTGGGTTGGGATTTGAGAAGTTTGAAGAAACAGCTCAAGAAGTCCTAAGTGCCTGGATAGACGTATTTCAAAAATATGAAGTCCTAAAGCCTGTCAAATATAAAGAAAAACAATGCCAAAACACCTTAGACTGGTTCTTTAAAACCTTGATGGATCGACTTGAATTTCGGGAAAGTAAAGGTAGTCGGCTTGTTTTTACTCTGGAAATGCCAGAAGTAATTACTGAGTTTGAAGCTTCAATTCCTGAAGTGCTTCAGGAATCAGTGGAATCATTTACCAAGATTAAACGTTTTATCTTAGAGCGTATCGCGATTGATGAGCCAGAGGTTGGGTCTGAGGTTGGGTCTGAGGTTGGGTCTGAAGAAAATGCTACTGTGGAATCTACTTTAGCTAGCCAAGATGAGGCTGCCTCACAAGCTCAAATAAATTCGGAGGCGCCGATAGCAAAAGCAGGGCGCTCCTCTAAATGGCAAGAGTTGCTAGATAAACTTGTGGTTTTAGATCAACTGCAGTCTCAAGAGGCGTATATCGAAGCCGCGGTCTTATATCGACATGCTTATCATTTACTTGAAACCTTTAATCCTATTGATTATTTTCCCGAGCATTTTGCAGGATTTTATCAAAAGGCTATACAGTCAGACTTTAAGAATATTATTGCAAAGACAGAATCGCATATTGCCACGGCCGAATGGATGGCGTTAGATCGAATTGTGAATTCTGATTATCGTCGATTATTAGATGTAAAATGCGGCCAAGAAGAGGGCCAGAATGTTTCTCGAGATCACTTTAGAGCCTTGATTGAAACCAATGAATACCGTGATCATCCACCACAAGCGGCACATCACTCGCAACCGGGCTATCCAGACCCATCTGGAGGGGGTTATCCTGGTGGTGATGGTTATGGGCAACCTGGCATGCCTGGGCATCCAGGTGCAGCTGATCCTTATGCGGCTCAGCCAGGCATGGACCCTTCAGCACCTTACCCGCGTTAGTGGTGTGTCATGAATACACAAGCACAGATTGATGCTTTATTGGATGGCTGGAAATTTGCTTCGGGTGGGTTTCTAAAAGACCCCTCTAAAGCGGCTTCTTTGGGCGATCCAAGTAAAGTTGGTGTTGATTCAGAGCAAAAAAATAAGGGTGCCTCCAATACGGATGCGTCGCCAAAAAGTGACTATGATAAAAGCTTACTTGCCAAACTTAATCTAAAGCAGGCGCAAACTAAGCCCGCTAAGATGGATACGCCAGGTGGCTCTAAAGAAACGATTACATCTCAAGATAAGGTTGCTCCAAAAACACCTGCACCGAGTGCAGCGGCCCAGAAGTTGATGGGGCAGCTCAAGCTCCCAGTTAAAGAAGATCCATTTAAGAAAATTTCCAGTACAAAAAATCCAGCTTCAGATCAGTTAAAGTTAGCGCAACACCATTTAGATAAGCTACATGGTTTTTCAGATTGCAAAGAAGATTGCCCAGATAAACAGTTATCTAAGAAATTGACCCCTCAAGCATTGCATGGATTAAATGAGAGTGATTTAAAGTCAGTCTACAGTCATGCTTTAAAGCATAGTGTGACAGGACATGAGACAGAATTTCGCTTTCCTGCAGTGCACCATTTTTCAGAGGCGCATAGCGCATTCACCAGCGCCACGGCAGCGTTAATGCCATTTCCAAGAAGCATGCCTAAGTTGGGTCAGCAAACTTCTGAAACACAAAAGCATTTCGAAGCTTTAAGTGAAACACTTCAAAAAGGGTTTCAGCATTCAGGCGTGGGGAAATCTGATCAGGAAGCAAAAACAGTTGATCAAGGGACGGGCAAAGATGAAAAAAATGCTAGCGTCATTTACCCCGGGGCTCAGGCCGAGAAGGCAGGAATCCAGGACATTCAAAAATATAAAGATAGTTTAAAGCCTTCCGTGACAGACCAAGAAATGCAAGCCGAAGTAAAAAAGAAGATTTCAGTTTTACAGCACTCTTTAAGTAGCATGCAGCAGTCATGTGAGAAAGAAGGTGTATTTAAAAAAGTGGGATCAACGCCAGGTGTATTGCATAAATCTAAAATGGAAGTGGGTCAGATTCAACATGGCTTAAAGGTGTTGGAAAAAAATAAAGATTATTTTAAACCGGGTGCTGAGTATGACACTCAGGCCATGGGTAAAAAATTAGCGGCAATACATGGGCAAGCGTCAAATTTAGCAATAGGGCTTGAAGCACATGCGGCATCAAGCTCTAAAAAAGAATTGTCAAAAGCCTCTTCAGAACTAGGAAAATCAGGACATGCGCTTGGTCAATCTGCGGCGTTGAATGGTTTGTCAGGCCATGCAACTCAATTAGCAGGAGATATTCACCGTGAACTGAGCCTGCATATTAATGTGGCAGAGCTACATGATTATGCCTCCAAACTTGCGGATGGCTTAAAAGAACCGGTGGACTCAAAAAAATTGGCAGCGCTACATGCGCATGCAAAGATTTTGGCTAACGCTGTTCAAGATAATGTAGATCAAAATGCAAAGATCCAGGATCTGCAAAATCGTGCTGAGGGTATTAAAGGACATGTTGGCGATATTTGTCACCAGTATAATCTTGCAAATGATTGCTCCGATGCCATTAAGTACAAGCCTTTTTCTGCGGTGGTGAATAATTTAAATAAGGTAAAGTTAGATGATAATAGCCTAAACACTCAATTAATCGGGCATGCAGATAAAGCAAAGGC
>CAXBFV010000207.1:0-3177 GCA_963974985.1 uncultured Gammaproteobacteria bacterium
CACCACCACAATCATGATAAATAACAACAAAATGGTACGCCCGACAGGACTCGAATCCATATGTAGATTAGAATCTTTTAAAGGCTCAACTGACTGACTGACTACTAATTAAATTATATGTATATCAGCACTAACTTTCTTAGTATACATTATGCCTATAACACAGTGCAAATATAGGTTTTAGCGGGTAATCTCAGATGATAATACGCAGTCGCGGAAATGCTTATGAGCTTCTTGAAGTAACATACTTAACGCCTGCATCTAATGCATGCGTCTATATCATCTAAAAAACCTATCAAGTGCATGCGAGTGCAAGCGTTGTTCATCGATTCAGGTGGATTGACAGACTACGAACATCGCAAAGCATCGCATACGCTCGTTTGCGCTATCTACGTTAAATTTGTTGTGATACCCAAAGGTTTGATTTTTGGTTTTGCAAGTAAGGTAAATGCAACATCGAGGTCCAGTGAAAGCACTCGAACCCATCTCAGCTCAAAAGCCCAAGCAAAAACACTCGATCGTTAACTTTTTATTTACAGGCACGTTAACTTACTGAAATTAAACATATTGTCTCTCATTTTCCGTTTCTTAAGATTTGATAGATAAATCCATATTTATCAATAACTTAATTTTAAACGAGATGATTTCTGAATTACCATTGAGAAGCATCTCAACAAGCTCTTTACCCAGCTTTCCAAGCTGATTAGAAGGTGTCTTTGGAAGACATTGTTTGCTTTAATCTTGATGGCTATGAACATAAAAAGACATCTTGATTTAAGTTTGCTTGGGCTCGTTATAAGCTTCTAAAGTTTATTAAGTACACTTTTTAGGTTTATAACTGGCTATCCATTAAATGAAAATAGGCCTGATTGGCAGGTATCGACCCTGTAAATAATTTTGTGTAACCGCGCCATTTGGTTTAAATGAAGTCCACTCAGCGAGCTTCAAATTGAATCATTCACTATTATTTTTTTACGTATTGATACTGAATCTATGATGAAAAGGACTTTGTATCTATGTTCCCCTCATTCGGTTAGCTTTCAAAAGACACTAATCATTTGATTTATACCTTTATCACCTTATGCTCTTTTAGGTTATCCATTACGTTTTTTCCTTGATTCTAAGGCCAACATTACACTATTTCGCTCTTCATTATTCTCTGACTTAAAGAAGGTAAGTGTTTTCAAACCCTTGATTCTAAAAAAGCCAGTTGCTTTGACTAAATTGAAAATGCCATCATTTCTTGGGCAGAGATAGACGACCTCGTTTGTAAGAGCTGAGTCGAGTATTGCTGTCGAATCATGTACGGAGTGTATTAATCCGCAGCCACATTCAAAACATAAGTTCTTTTCACTAAAAACATCGACTTCTCCATTTCGTGCATGATACCCCTGTGAAGGTACTTGTTCTAAAAAATTAGATAGGTTCATTATTTTTATATTCCAAAAATCTCTGTATAGAACTCCAATACTTGCATTAATCCACCATGTTTTATAGCTCCTTTATTAATCATAGTAAAAACTTCTTCTTTATTTAAGCCTTTATCTTTTAAACTGACAGCAAGTAATTTCTCTGGTAAGCTTCAGGTATGTCATCAACGACTAATTGATGATGCTGAAGAACTTTAATACATACACTTGTTGCCCATATGTTTTCAATAATCCCTACCGAAGCCTCTTCATGAGGAGTTGACGTGGTTGATCTATTGGTTTGAATCGGTTGAGGTTCTGTTTCGTAACCATTAGAAATTGTTTTACTAACGGCTTGTTCAGGTGAATAAGCTGAAGTTGTGCCTACATGGTGATAACCTTTTCTTTTTAACTTATCTCCCTGCGATTTATATCTTATAAATCCCCGCTTTATAGCTTTGTACCCATAGAATGAATTAAAGTATATGTCGAAGATGTCCATTCTTATTCCTTATGAATTTCATGCCATAAATTCATAAAGTACTTGTACATCTAATAATTTATGATATTCAGGGCAAAATAATCGGTCACTCATCCAGCCCCGCTGAAAAGAGTCATCCCGTTTGGGTGCAGGAGACTGCATCTCTCTACAACTTTAAACAAGCCCGCTGGATCAGAATCTATTAAGAACTTTCCATGCTGCTTTGACCTCATCCATTTCTTACTACCCTACATCATCAATTAGTAAGAATTGAAGTAATCAGTAGCGTCCTTCCATATTCGACACTAATCAATAAAATCAGCATCCATACCCCTGCCCATGACTTAGAAAGTTTGGTCATGCGTTGCTCATTGAAGCCTAAGGTATAATAGAATCCAAATGTAGAAGCAACGACCAATGGTCCAACGGAGTTTCCAGATAGCCCCATTAGAAGAACAAGAACGACTAATACTAAAACACCAAAAATAACTCCATACGCTTTCCTTCCAACACCGGACTGTTCTTGACCAAGTAGTGTTCGTAAAAGATAGCCTATCCACGTCCCAAAAAGATAACAACTGAGCATAGCTAACATGTTTATTCCTTTGACCAAAAGTCGTTGATTTCAATTTAGTATTTTTAGATTCAATCTTAGTCTGATAGGAAGATAACAGTGAAATATATTCGACATCAACTTTTATTTCATATTAAGTGATGTGTGATGTTTAATAAAATAAGGATATGTTTCAGATACATAAACTGCTTGGAATGAAAATCATTAAAGACCCTGTAACTAATTTTGTGTAACTGCCTTTTGGTTAAATGAAGTCGGCTAAGCGATCTTCAAACTGTATAGGCAGGCATACAATTTAATTTACAGTCTCAATTTAAGTGATATTTAATACTTTATTAGGCTCTTTAGACTTCACTAAATCATAGACAACCCCAACAAAATCATTCATACATTGTTTATCAGCCAATAATACCCGAGCCATAGCCTCGTTGGCTTGCATCGCTTGAATTACAGCCTTAGCGACTTCTTTTGGCAGATCACCTTGCATCACTTGATGCTTAGGGTTTTGATCTATCTGATCGACGATGACAGCATTTTTACTGGCTGTTGTTGCTACTTGAGCAGTAAATGATTTCTGATCGTTTACTGGTGCTAAATCACCGAAGATCTGATTTATTCGCTCAATAATCTCGTTCAAAAACTCACGTTCACGATCGGCACCTTCAGACTCATCCGCAGTGATTGGTTTAACAGGCGCTACTGTTCCATCATCT
>CAXBFV010000208.1:0-3173 GCA_963974985.1 uncultured Gammaproteobacteria bacterium
GACGTACTATTTTCTGAGTCAAAACTTGCTGATCCTACGGCAGTGAGATTTCCTTTCCAAATTTTAGTATTGGTATTAATCGCCACCCCTTGTTGGGCTGCATAATCTGTTTTGCCCCCTTTTGGGTAATTAGCATTAAACTGGGAAGTAAGCTGATACTGCAGCTCGCTGTTAAACCACTTATCTGAGTACATAGGGTTATTTAGCAACGCTTTGAGTTTTCTCTGCTCTTCTTGTTGAGCAAACGTTTGCTCCTGAAGGTTCTTTCTATATTTTTCAATCAAACTTTGCACCGGCAATAAATCACTCGTAACCATCAATACTGCAAACTTCTCCGGGCTCCAGGTAAATTGAGCAGGGACGACCTTTTCAAGCAGCTGATATGAGACCCATATTTTCCCATCTACAAATAAATAATTTTCCTTTGATAAAGGAAAGACCTGTGTATTTCCTTCACTAGAAGAAGAAATCGTTTTTTTAGGGATATTAATATTTAAAGTGTAACTTTTAGGTTTCGAGGTAACGGTGCAATTAGTTTGCTGAGAATCGCATGACACGCTGTAATCAAAGATTTTTTTGAAAATCGGAACAATGGGTAAAAAAGGTGTTTCATTCGGCCCCATATAAACATCTTGCACTTCATCATCATAAAGTGTCGTTTCTTCTTTTGAGGCATAAACTAAGAAACGAACAAACTCTGAAGTGTAAAGCTCACTGGGTTCATCATTGGCATAGGAAGTAACTGAAAAAGCAGAGATAAAAAGAACACTAAGAATTAAAAATGCGGATGATATTCTTTTAGAAAAAAGATTGTACTTTTGATTCCTTAACACACCAAACATCCATGCTTTATTTTTATTTGAGCTCTCTCAGGTTCCATCAAAAAAATCCTACACCGTCATTCCGGGCTTGATCAGGAATCCAGGACTAAAAGTCACCATCTTGCATATCCCTTTTCCGCGCCAGGCGAAAAATCTCATTTAATCAGTCAGTTAAATCTAGTTTTTCATGGATCCCGCGATCAAGTTGCGGGATGACGCCCAGTGTTTACTTACACATCACCGATGAGACTTCTTTATTTTTAAGCAAAAACTCCAACTTAAAAGGTGTTTTTAATTTATCAGTCATCGGCACGGCAATATCCCGCGTGGCTTCCGTATAAGGCAATACTGTTACAATTCGATAGGCTTTATCTGACAACTCAGAAGACCTGGCTGAGGCACGTAATGCATAACTCGTATCGTTATAAACATGCAACGTTAAATTTTTATTCTCTTTATCCACGGAGCATTCTATCTTAACCGGTGTTTGACCTTCAGCAGGCTCAAAAGGACTGCCCTTACCTTTATTCAAATAAAAAGCCGTATATTGGTCGAACAAAATATTAAGTTTCACAGCAAGGTCTTTATCTTTCTCATCCTTTTTATCAGGCACAACATTTGATTTGATAGGTAACTGCTTAATCAACAAATTACCGAAATAAGTCCCGGGCACTGCCTTTTTTAAATCCACTGCCACCTTAAAGGGCCTGATTTTTTTAGGTGCCACACTAATTCGACGCGGAGAAACACGCACCTTTGATCTATCAATCTTAAACTGCTCAAATATTTTTGGGCTAATCACTTTGTCTTTGGTATAAAACCCTACACGATCTCCTGGCACCAAGGTGTTTATTTTTGCGGTTAGCCGCTGTGACACCGCCGAATTATTAAATACTCCATACTGTAACACCACACGAGAGCCATGAATTACCTGCTCTTGAACAGGATCTAGCAAAGTGAGCTGGTTGGTAGCTGCATAAAGAGCACTTGTAAAAATACTCAACAATATAGATAACCTTACAAGAAAACGCATATATTTGATCCATTAGAGTTATTTTAGGTAGGATTGATCAAAGAAACAAAAAAGGTCAAAGGTAGATATACCTTTAACCTTTTATAAAAATAAACTTCACTAACTGTCTAGTCATAAGCTACTGAAAATTGCACCGCAGCATTTGCATATTCACCAGCAGGCTGGGGCGCCGCAGTGGTCTTCAGTGTAGCGCCTACAAAAAAATTACACAGACCTGTTGACCCGTCAAGCGTACACTTATTACCAGCAAGAAGCCCATCGTAATTCCAATCTGCATTGGCAATTGTTAGGGTATCAGAACCACTCGTCAAAGTTGTAGTTCCAGCCGGACTGGACACAGTTACAGAAAGATTAGGCTTCCCTGTAATTTTCATTTCCCCTCTAGACCCTGGATCAGCAGGAATCAACACAATCCCGCCTGATGGAGTACGACCTGTTCCATCAGACTTAACAAGGACAGTCGAGCCTATAGCCGCACTCGCAACATCAAATGCACCAAAATCTAACTTTGTGACCTGCTCAATTGAAAGCGCTGCTACAACCTCAGCCTCCACGTTTAAATTTCCAGTAGCGGCCATCACACTCCCAGAAGCGCCTAATAAACTTGCTCCGATAATCGCACTCGCTAAAATTTTTGTGTTCTTATTCATGATAACTCTCCATTTTGTTGTTGTATAAACTCTCGCTACTTATAACCCTAGCTTAAAATTTCAGGATTTCAAATTTTCATCAAAAAAATTATTGTAAATTATTCACAATATTCACACCTACACCCTCAATTCCGGTGGTATTGCCCGTATTTGTCAGCACCATAACCCCTATTTTTTTCTCTGGGCTAAAGCCAATCCACTCATGAAATCCAGGGTGCCCACCTGTTTTCATCATCATCTCACTATCACCTTTATCACGTTTGATCCAAGCTAGCGCTTGCGTATATTGATTCCCCTCACCCCCAGGGATTTTCACGGCAATCACAGAATTATCTAAAGTGCCGCTGGGTTCAAAATGCTGTACCGTCGTTGTTAATTTCAAAGCTTCTAAAAGCTGTGAAGGATAAGCCTTACAATTTTCATTTTCTGGCGCATAAGCACAAACCTGTGCTTTTAAAAATGCCCCCATATCTTTAGCTGTGCTTCTTAAAGCACCTGCTGGCCCTTTAAATGTCCAAGGAAATTTAGAAGCAGGGTGATAGGTGTTTGTACGTTTATTATAAATATGTCCCAACATTAATTCCGTTGATGGCCAAACAGTGGTATTTGGCATATCCAATAAATCAGGTCCCGTTAGATTTTTAGCAATCCATGCAGAAAAAGCCGGCG
>CAXBFV010000209.1:0-3171 GCA_963974985.1 uncultured Gammaproteobacteria bacterium
TCAACATACATCAGCGCAATACCAAGTAGTGCAAAACTGCTGTTTGAGTAAAGATTATACGTTGGTAAATATTTTTCACCCTGAATTGGCCGTGTCGGCGTGAGGCTATTCACATAAGTCACAAAACGTTGAAAAGAAAAAGGCTTGCCATTTATATCTCCAGGCGGGTTATCCGAATTAAAGCCGGCAGTAAAAGTAGCCAACTGCTGAAACGTCAGTTCTTTTTCACCTTCACTTAACTGAAACTTAGATGGCAAGCGCCCTTCCACTGTTTCATTTAAATTCAACTCTCCTTCTACTACTCTCAATCCTAAAATAGCAGCTGTAAAAGTTTTGGTGACCGAAGCTAACTCAAATGCTTTTTCACCATCCAAAGGTTTGCCGCCAATAGAATCTTTACCATAACTATAAATACAAGCCCCTTCTCCAAGCTTTTCAACAATCACAATCGCACCTAGTGCCTGTATTGCTCTGGCTCCAAAAGGTTTATTCCCATGAATAACAGGATGAATCTTGTGATCTACCAACGTCTTTGTAGATTCACAAAAAAGAGTTGCAGCAAAAGCGCCAGAAATATAACCCCCCAATAATCCCATGCTTAATAAAAGTTTTTTTGTTTTTTGCATGCTCATTAAAGCCTGTTTTCTAATTTTGATCTTATAAAAGTATAGCCTTTATTTTTTTGCCTGCTGAACACATCTAATTTGACTTCTCATCATGTGTTTCTTATAGTTCTTAGAGGCATTCATGAAATAGACGGGAGAGAAAACAGTGCGGAACAACCTTTCAAAATTCTCTCTATTTTTCGCACTGGCAGGCTTTTCCTTATCCGTTTTTTCAGCGACTACCGCAACAGGCCTGCTTTCCGTACAAGCCACCATAGTTAGCAATAGCAAACCTTTTGTCGTTAATGAAACGGTAGACATTAATAGTCTTCTAAGCAATTTAGCATTGGTAAAATTAACAGGGCGCGGCATCCCTTCAAATCATATTCATTTTATTAACGAGAATTTAGTTACAAATTTTGATACTCAAGAGTCCATCCCGATTACCTTTACTTCTGAGGGTGCCGTACTCACTGCCTTTGGGTATTTGCCTGTCTCAAATAAAGAAGGTTTAGGTATGGTTAAAATTGGAATTGACGGCACAATTCCTCTTTCTAATGGCTCAAAAACAGCATGGGTAAAAATATCATTACTCGATCAAGAGCTTTATAAACGCTGCATTGAGTCAAATGAAGAAGACTGCGTTATGCTTTTAAAGCAAGAAATCATGACAAATTCAGAAGGTCTTGAAGGCAACTACTTTGGCAACCTCCCCCTCAAAATGATCTGGAATTAAACTCTCTAAAAAAGCATCTGACTCCAATGCAGCTTGGTTCTCAAAGACTTGTAATAGTCATAATCCAAAGGATGTAAGACCGTCACATGCTTTTGATGTTTCTGTATTTTTACTTTATCGCCCGGCTTCAAGGTTAAATGAGAATGTCCATCAAAACTCAAAACAGGTTCAGGATTGTTATAAGACCCTATGGTAATTTCAACTATGCTGTCTCCATCAATTACTACGGGACGACTATTCAATGAATGTGAGAACATTGGCACCAAAGATAAAGCATTTAACTCCGGATACATAATGGGCCCACCTGCCGACAACGCATGTGCCGTCGAACCTGTTGGGGTCGCCACAATAATCCCATCGGAACGCTGGCCAAAAGCATGCCGCCCATCAATCTCTACATCAATTTCAAACAACCGACTCTTTTGGCCTGACCCCACCATAATCTCATTAAAGGCATAGGTTTTTTCTGTGTGTATTTGATTACCTTTTTGATCACAACAAACTTCTGCCGCAACCATAAAACGAGATTCTTCGCGGTACTCCCCTTTCAATACTTTTAATAATCTCGTTTTAATCTCATCTGGTTTAATGTCCGTTAAAAACCCGAGTTTACCTCGGTTAATCCCGATCAGTGGAATATCTCGGTAATTAGATAGACGCCTTCCGGCATTCAGAAAATTACCATCTCCACCCACTACAATAGCTAAATCACAGGTTTCAGCAATCGCAGCTAAATTTATTTCATGCGATTTGCTTTGATCGCTCATGCAATGTGCCGTATTAGATTCAATAAACACTTCTGCTTTATCTTTGAGAAATGTATACAACTCACAAACAGTTTCCGCTACAGAGGGATTTATGTGTGTGCCAATAAGGCCTATTTTTTTAAATTGAAGTTTCATTTTATCCCTATCTGAATATCTAACCTGTTTCTAAGTTTTAACAAAAGTATTTGCCCGTAACGGGTATATGCAGAGACCTTTTATTTAAATTTATCTATCTTGATTATAGCTGGCAATTCAATGCCTTGAATCCTACAATTACAGTCATGTTATCTGACAACGGCAATATCATGCAAAAGAAACCACTTGTGCTTTTAATCCTCGATGGCTGGGGCTATCGTGAAGAAGATAAAGACAATGCTATTAATAATGCTCAAAAGCCATTTTTTGACAAACTTTGGTCAACCTATCCTCACACCTTAATTGATGCGTCAGGTCGTGATGTGGGTCTCCCAAATGGGCAAATGGGCAACTCTGAAGTGGGACACGTTAATATTGGTTCCGGTCGTATTGTTTACCAAGAGCTTTCTCGCATTGATAAAGAAATCGAGGATGGTGCTTTTGCAGAAAACCCTGAACTCACAAAAGCTATTGATGCGGCAGTATCAAATAATAAAGCGGTCCACCTCATGGGCCTACTCTCACCAGGTGGTGTGCATAGTCATCTTAATCATATTCGCGCTATGATTCATGTTGCCGCCCGTCGTGGCGCCAAAGAAGTTTATGTGCATGCATTTTTAGATGGTCGTGATACACCACCAAGAAGTGCCTTACCTTGGATTAAAGAAATTGATGATTTATTGCATGAATTAAATGTGGGTCGTATTGCCTCTATCTGTGGTCGTTACTTTGCTATGGATCGTGATCAAAAGTGGGAACGTGTTGAGGCCGCTTACAATCTACTTACTGAAGGCGAAGCTAAATTTCATGTCAGCTCAGCTAAAGAAGGATTGAACAAAGCTTATGAGCGTGGTGAAAATGACGAATTTGTTAGTGCCACAGCTGTGACAGACATCAATGATAATGCCGCGACGGTAAACGATGGCGA
>CAXBFV010000210.1:0-3166 GCA_963974985.1 uncultured Gammaproteobacteria bacterium
GCCATTAAAATTTGGGAGACTTCGATCATGTTTATAGTCCTTATGAGTTATATAATTTTTTACTGAGTTTCAAGAGCTTGCCACTTCTGAGCTAAATTAGTTTTGAGTTGCGTGTGCTCTAAATCATTAAGGGCTTGATCAATAGCTTTAAAGTCATTACAGAGGAGGGCGACATCACCGCCTGCTTGGAAAAACTTCTGAATAGCTTTAGTCGTAGAAGAAACTTGATAGGTGAGTGCGTGCATGCCAAAGTCATCACTAAAAATCATACCTTGAAAATTTAATTGGTCACGTAGAATATCAGTCAGCCAAATTTTTGAAAACGTCACAATTTTGTCATCTACTTTTGGGTAGAGGACATGAGAAGCTAAAACGCTGTCTACTTGTTGTGTCTTAATCAGTTTCTGAAAAGGCAATAAATCTTCATTATATAATGTTGTAAGATCTCGCTCGTCTACGGCAACTTCTTTATGTGTATCAGCTTCAACGGTACCATGGCCTGGGAAATGTTTTATGACATTTTTCATTCCCGCTTTTCGCATGCCAGACATGTAGGCTGTGGCAAGTTCGCAGATTACATTAGGGTTTTGATGAAAAGCGCGGTCCGCAATGACGCGACTTTTAGGGTTATGTAAATCTACAACTGGCGCAAAACTAAAATCTACGCCACATTGTATTAGCTCTTGTGCCATTGTATGGGCAGATTCTGTAGCGGACTTGAGTGCTAATTTTGGGTCTTGATTGTATTGAGTGCCGAAGGTTTCTAAAGCTGGTAGTTCTGTAAAGCCATTGCCTCTAAATCTTTGTACGCGTCCGCCTTCATGATCAACAGAAATTAAGAGTTCAGGCGAGCGTATTTTTTTAATGGCATGGGTGAGGTCAGTGAGCTGCTCAGCATCTTTAAAGTTACGTGTAAATAAAATAACACCACCCACAAGTGGGTGATTGAGACGTCGATGATCATCAGCATTGAGTGATAACTCTTCGACGCCAATAGCAAGCGGGCCTCTGGGTATTTTTATACTCATTGTGCTTCTGGTGAAGACGGTGTGTTAGTAAGTGAAATATGTTTAATCTCAGCGTGATGAGGGTCAGGACTTTTAGTATCTAGATTTTCTTCTGATGGCTGGCTGGATTCTTTGTCATTAATGTGTTCAGGAGAAGCAATCGAGGTGTCATCTGTTTTTGCTTCAGAGATATCAGTTTTAAGATGTTTAGTGTCACTGGTTATTTCTTCAGAAGCATGGGCTTCAAGGTGTTTAGTATTGTCGACTATTTCTACAGAAGAAGAGGTGATCTTAGTGGAGGGCGCTGAATTTATAGTGCTTTTATCTGCAGGATGTACTGATTTTAGTTTGGGAGGGTGGACAACAAGTTCTTGAGAGGTCTGTGATTGTAATTCGTTTTGCTGGTATAGCGCATAAACGTTGTAGATTAAGCCAAGGAATAATAGAAAAATAAAAATGCGATTTATATAATCAAGCCAAGTCTTTTTGCCCAGTTTTGAAGGTTTGCGGTTATGCTTTTCAATGGCATAGAGTGCAGGGGCAATTTCATTTTTACTGAAGTCAAGAAATTGCGCATAGCGAGATAAGTATGTTTGTAAGACTTTACGTGGAATGTCTATTTCAAATAAAGAGGTATTTTCAATTTCAATTAAAACAGATTCAGAAACACCAAGTTTGCTGGCGATGAAAGCGGTTGAAATTTGTTTAGCTTCTCGTTTTTCAATAATTGAAGTTTGAAGTGCGTGCATATTAATTTTAAGGCCTATATAGTTTGAGCTCAGTATATCTGCATCAGGAATAATTTTATAGACTGATTTTAGCGTCTTTTTTATTTTTTATTAGGAATTAAGATTATCATTATTTCCTAGCGCTTGCTTACTGAGTCAATGCCCTTTAAAATCACGACACTTTATTCGGTTGGCTAAAAAATGTTTGATACAAGTGAAACGCTTATTGAGGATATTCGTCAGGGTAAGATGGTTATTCTGTTGGATGATGAGGATCGTGAAAATGAAGGCGATTTTGTCATGGCTGCAGAGCATGTGACACCCGAAGCCATTAATTTCATGGTGAAACATGGTCGTGGTCTGGTATGTATGCCGATGACCGAAGCGCGTTGTCAGCAGTTAAATGTTGGACTGATGGCGCCGGGTAAAAATGGCAGTCAATTTGGCACAAATTTTACCGTCTCTATTGAAGCAGCAGAAGGGGTGACCACAGGGATTTCAGCGGCAGATCGTGCACAAACTGTTTTGGCGGCTGTGGCAAAAGATGCAACGGCTACAGATATTGTGCAGCCAGGGCATATTTTTCCTATCGTCGCTCAGAAAGGTGGTGTATTAAATCGTGCAGGGCACACAGAAGCAAGTTGTGATTTGGCGCGCTTGGCAGGATGTGAGCCTGCAGCCGTGATTGTTGAAATTTTAAATGATGATGGCTCTATGGCCAGACGTGATGATTTGCAGCTGATTGCTAAAACACACGGTTTAAAAATTGGCACGATTGCTGATTTGATTGGTTACCGGATTAAAAATGAAAAGTCTGTTGAGCGAATCTCAAGCATGCCTTTGAAATCCCAATATGGCGCATTTATTTTGCATAGCTATCTGGATAAAATTGATAATCAAATTCACTTTGCTTTAGTTAAGGGTAATGTTAGTGAGCAGGATGCGGCTTATGTCCGTGTACATTATAAAGATGATTTAAGTGATTTGTTTGCAGTTAAACAATTAGAGAAAAGTTGGCAATTAGGGCGTGCTTTGACCTATATTGAAGAGAAGGGTCAAGGCGTTGTGGTGATCCTTTCTAATGCTGAATCTTCAGAAAGCTTACAAAGAAGGTTAGAATCTTTAGAGTTTGGGCATGTAGAGGCACCTGAAACACATTTAAAAACCATTGGTGCGGGTGCGCGAATCCTGCAAGACCTTGGCGTTAAAAAAATGCGTGTCTTGAGCTCACCAAAAAAGATGTCAGCGTTGTCTGGCTTTGGTTTAGAAGTCGTTGAATATATAAATGAATAATGGGGAAGTTAATGATGTATGATAAAAAAATTGAAGGGGATTGCGTGTATAACGGTGGTCGTATTGCAGTGGTTGCAGCAAGATTTAACAGTTTAATAGTTGAAAGTTTAACGAATGGGGCATTGGATATTTTGAAGC
>CAXBFV010000211.1:0-3147 GCA_963974985.1 uncultured Gammaproteobacteria bacterium
ATCCTTTTTTAATTCTGGCTCATGATGAATTTACAGAAAGAATGTTACACTACCCTAAATCACCATGAGGTTCACCACAATACCAAGCATCAGTGCTTTCACAGGGATGGCGGGTGGATTTTCCAGATACATTAAGTTTTCCTGGATAGTATTTTAATTTTAGGTGGGATATAGGTGATCTCTAGATTTAAGTTTTCCAACAAGCTGCTCTCCAGAAGAATATTGGTCGTAATCTAGTTAGGGCAGTCTACTGATAACATATTAAAAACTCTGTATGTTTTTGGTATGACTTTGTATCAAATATGAGTGTGGAAGATTCTTTAAGAGTGATGTTTTTATGTTTGCTCTTATTTTTTTTGTAAACAACAAGATAAAATAATAAATCCTATAACCCCTGATAAAAGAGAGCCGACTAAGATGGCGAGTCGGTCAAGAGAATGATAAAGGTCAGGCGGGTAAGAAAGTAGGGCGATAAATAAACTCATAGTAAAGCCAATACCGGTAAGCATGGCGACACCATAGAATTGGCCCCAGTTTGAACCTTTAGGTAGTTTGGCAAATTTAAATTTAATGGCGGCCCAAGAAAATAAAAATACCCCAATCTGCTTCCCTAGAAATAACCCTAAAATAATACCTAGAGGCATGGGTGTGAGCAGATCTTTAAAATCTTGTAGGTTTAAGGTTAGGCCAGCATTGGCAAAGGCAAAGATTGGGATGATGAAGAATGCAACCCAATAGTGGAGATTTTGCTCCATCTCTTTGGAGACTGAAACATGTTTGCCCGTGGAGGTTTTAGCATTGAGTGGGATGGTGAAGGCAAGTATCACACCTGCAAGGGTGGCATGGATGCCAGACTTTAAAATGGCAAACCACAATATAATACCAATCAAGACATAAGCGGTTTTTTTGATAATACCAAAATAATTTAAAATGATTAAGCCAATGGTTGCTACAAGCGCCACGCCTAAGGCCACAAAAGATAAGTCATGGGAATAGAAGAAAGCAATAATTAAGATAGCACCCAAGTCATCAAGGATGGCAAGCGCCATGAGAAATATCTTAAGAGAGACGGGCACACGTTTACCGAAGAGAGATAAGATGCCTAATGCAAAAGCGATGTCTGTTGCCGTTGGAATTGCCCAGCCTGTCATGGCTTTAGGGTCACCGTGATTAAAAAGCACAAAGGTTAAGGCGGGAACAAGCATGCCTCCAATGGCTGCAAATCCAGGTAAAAACATTTGAGCGGGTGTAGAGAGGTCGCCTTCTAAAATTTCGCGTTTGACTTCAAGTCCAATCAATAAAAAGAAGATAGTCATCAGCCCGTCATTAATGCTATGGGCAAGGTTAGCATGTATATGAAATGTGCCAATTGAAAAGGAGAGAGGCGTATGAAGAAGAGCGTCGTATAATCCAGAGAGAGGGGAGTTGGCAACAAGTAATGCAAAGATGGTGATAAATATCAGCATAATTCCCGCTGAGGATTCTTTTTTAATAAACTCTTCAATAAATTTCATGAGGGTAAATTTTAATACTGTTTTCTCAATGTAATAAGTATACGGATTTTTGTTTAAATTACCTATACATAGCCCAGTTCAAAATTACGAGTGTCGTAAATAGACATCTGACTTTTCTTGCGACACAGCAATATGTACCCTTTAATAACATCAAGGCTTATTTTTATGTAGAGAGTTTTGCGTGTTTAAAATTGAAAAGTTAAATAATAGTCAGGAAACCTTGGCGTATATTGGCCACGTTGATAATGTTATTAAAGGCAATATTCCAGAGGAATTAAAGCATAAGCGCTTTTTGGCAAGCGACTTTGACTATGGCTTTGAGCTGGGTTCTCCCCAAAGTATTTATAACATGGGGGAGTGCATCATGTTAAATGGTATGTTGTATTCTAGCCGTACAGATGTGACAAGAACTGAGCGAGATCCTCTCATGTGGGGCCCTGAGTTTGTGACGTCAGGCATTTTTATTATTCCTAAAGAGGCAATGGTTAATTTCACAGCAAAATATTTTTCTTTTGATGAGCCTTGTACGTTGGCGCGTTTATATGACGAAATTTATAAAAATTTACAAGCACCTTTTGCTGTGGTGGGTTGTGTTGAGTTGGCATATATTCGTGGCGCTTCAATTACCAGAGCGCCCATTGATAATGTAAATATTTTTGAAAATGCTAAGCATTATTATGAAGAGCAGGAATATCAAGATGATCATGTGAGTCTAGCAGTGCATGCGGTCGTGAGTAATGCTAATGACGAAAATTTAAAAGTGATTAATCAGAAGCTATCTTCTGTGTTGTATTATAATCCCTCGGCAAAAAGTGAAAAACTTTTGTCGCATACGCACGCTTTAAAGTTAAATAAACCTATTTTAAATGTTGAAGATGTTCAGCCAAGACATGCAACAGAGGTTTTACATTTAATGGATGATTCATTAGTGCGTTATGCAAACTTAAAAGTTTATAAAATTGGTGATTTAAGGGAGATAAAATAATGATAACGGCACAGCTTTTAGTAAAGTGTTTAGAAGCACATAATGTTAAATATGTTTTTGGAATTCCAGGTGCCAAAGTAGATACTATTTTTGATGCACTGGAAGACTCATCAATCAAGTTAATTTTATGTCGGCATGAGCAAAATGCAACTTTTATGGCAGCAGCGATAGGCCGTTTAACAGGTGAGCCGGGTGTGGTTCTAGTTACTTCAGGACCTGGTGTGGGTAATCTTTGTACAGGATTATTAACGGCAACAACTGAAGGCGATCCTGTTATTGCGATCGGTGGTAACGTTGAACGTTCTATGATTCATAAAGCGTCTCACCAAAGTGCGCAAAATGTAAAAATGATGGAGGCGGTAACCAAGTCAAGCAAGGAGATTTATGCTTCATCGAATGTTCCAGAAGCAGTGGCTAATGCTTTTCGTTTGGCCAAGGCTCCGACATCCGGTGCTTGTTTTCTAAGTTTTCCTCAGGATGTCTTAAAAGAAACAACGGAAGCAAAAGTAATTAAACCTTCAAGTTTAAGTTTTGAAGGTAGGGCTTCAAATCCTGTTATTGAGCAAGTGGCAAAGTTGGTCAATGAAGCAAAATCTCCTGTTCTATTGTTGGGTCAAGAAGCGTCTAAAGTTCATAATGCTGAAGCCA
>CAXBFV010000212.1:0-3135 GCA_963974985.1 uncultured Gammaproteobacteria bacterium
CACACCGCCTGTTACAAAGATAAATTTAGTGTGCTTATTTAAATTTTTCATAGATTGAATATACATTGACGAAAGAAGAACCAATGTTGAAATAGAGTATCAGAGACACTAAAAACGAGCTAGCAAAACTTATCTATAAATCCTTGAATGTGATCAAAAGCCACCTCAATATTTTCAAAGCCATGCCCCTGCCCTTCGCCTAGATAAAAATCAGCTTCTGGTAAAACTTCTCGACTTTCCTCCCATAGACATTCTTGATCATCTTTTTGGCAAAGCAGTAAATACTTAGATTGGTTTTTGGAGCCCACCAAGGTGAGCCTTTGCACGAAATCTAAATGCTTATTGGTTATCTGATAATGCCGGCCTAGCTCTGGGTGGTATTGTTCACGCTCAATATATTGAATTTTCTTAATTAGTATTGATCCCGCTATATCTTCCCTTGTCTCCGTTAAATACCGCGCAATCAGACCACCCAAAGAAGAACCAATCAAAAATTTTTGACCGCCAGGCTCACTCAATATTTTATCAATAGATGACAAAACCTTTTCAGGACCCACACTTAATTGAGGCATGACTACTTTTGATTCGGGATAGCTTGCCTTTAGAAAAACATTTAACTTTTTGGCTTTAACAGAATTTGGAGAACTGTTAAAGCCATGGAGATATAGAAACAACATCGTTGAAATGTCTCAGCTATTTCTTAACATTTTCCTGTGGGTTGATAGAAGCCAATGGGTGCACCAGAAACATCTACCGCTGCCGCAATTATCCCAACACCTTCAATATCCATTCGAGGTAAAACAATGTCTGCCCCCGCTTCAGTTGCTTTTTTTACTGTCGCATCCACATCAGAAACCGTTACATAAGAAAGCCAAGAAGAGTTGGGGTTTGGACACTCATCTGGAGCCGCCATCATACCCGCTACTTCAACGCCATTAGCCTTAAATAAAGTATACATGGTCTCACCAAATTGACGATCCTCAGAATCCCAATTAAAAACGGCCTTATAAAAAGCACGATCTTTTTTAACATTTTTACTCATTAACTCATTCCAGCTAAAATGATGCACTTCATTACTCATAACTAAATTCCTATTCGTTCATTCAACACAATATTAAGAATAGTCTTCTAAGCGCCCCCTCTCAAGAGAATCACTACAATCTTTATTTCCAATCTAAAAGCCTATCATTTATGATTAAACAATCAACTTTTCAAAGAACCCCTAAAAGGCAAAAATGAATCAAGATATCCAAAAATTTGATGTGATCTGTATTGGCGGCGGCAGCGGTGGAATTGCCAGTGGCGTCATGGCTGCCAAGCTTGGTAAAAAAGTGGCCATTATTGAAAAGCATGAATTAGGCGGCACTTGTGTCAATCGTGGATGTGTACCCAAAAAAGCCATGTGGCATGCGGCAAATTTAGCCCACCAACTCCAACACGACTATAAAGGTTACGGCTTTGACATTAAAGACAACGGTTTTAACTGGTCTGCCATTGTTGAGAAGCGTGATCAATATATTGCAAATATCCATAAATTCTATGACAAGCTGCTAGACGGACAAAAAGTGACACATATTGATGCTTGGGGAAAATTTAAAGATAACAAAACTATCGAAACAGACGATGGTCAAACCTTAACCGCAGACCACATCATCATTGCACCAGGCGCTTATCCCAGCATTCCTAAAGATATTCCGGGCGCCAGTTACGGCATCACATCTGATGAGTTTTTTGACCACCTCCCCACACAACCCAAAAAAGCCGTAGTGGTAGGTGCCGGCTATATTGCTGTGGAGTTAGCAGGGGTTTTACATTCATTAGGCACGGAAACAACTCTACTGGTACGCAAAGAAAAAGTTTTACGTCAATTTGATGATATGCTCAGCGATACTTTGATGGAATGCATGGAACAATTTAAACAAGATGTTCGTGTCAATACCCAAATAACCAAAGTCCAAAAGCATCAAAATAATTTAATGGATATCACCTTAACAAATGGCCACCTCATCAAAGATGTGGACTGTTTGATTTGGGCAATTGGACGCAATCCAAATACCCACAACTTAGGCATAGAGAATACTGAAATTCAAGTATCTGATAAAGGCTACATTCCTTCTGATGAGTTTCAGGAAACAAATATACCAGGCGTTTACTCTATTGGTGATGTGACAGGCCAGGCACAGCTCACACCTGTAGCGATTGCTGCTGGTCGCAGACTTGCGCGTCGCCTATTTAACAATGAGAAAGATCTTAAAGCTAATTATAAAAATATTGCGACCGTTGTTTTTTCACATCCCGCTATTGGTACCATCGGCTTATCTGAAAAAGAAGCTATTCAACAATTTGGTGTCGGTGATATTAAAACTTATAATAGTAAATTCACGCCTTTATATTCTGCTATTTCCGGATTTAGAACCCCCACCTCAATTAAACTAATAGTTCAAGGTGTAAATGAAAAAATTGTAGGCTGTCATATCATTGGGTTAAATGCAGATGAAATGATGCAGGGTTTTGCCGTGGCTATTAACATGGGCGCCACGAAAAAAGACTTCGATGATACGGTTGCCATCCATCCAACCAGCGCCGAAGAACTTGTGACCCTGACTTAAAAGTAAAGTTACTTTCACATTTACTCGATCAACCATAACCATTGAGAATCAAAACATGTTGAATGTCAGAAAATTTCATAATAAAACACCTCAGATTGGCGATAATGTTTTTGTTGACCCCATGGCTTATGTATTGGGCGATGTAGAACTACAGGACGATGTTTCTATCTGGCCTATGGTGGCCATACGAGGAGATCTTGAAAAGATCACCGTTGGAAAGCGCAGCAACATTCAAGACGGCTCCATCCTCCATACAACCCGCCGCAATCAAACGCACCCTAAGGGCTTTCCAGTCATTATTGGTGAAGATGTGACGGTAGGACATTCTGTAACACTGCATGGCTGCACTATTAGAGATCGCGTATTGGTCGGCATGGGCGCAATTATACTGGATGGTGCCGTTATAAATTCTGACATTATGATTGGTTCAGGTGCACTTGTGTCGCCAGGAAAAGAGCTTGAATCTGGGTATTTATATCTTGGCTCCCCAGCTAAACAAGCACGCCCTCTAACACAAGATGAAATA
>CAXBFV010000213.1:0-3133 GCA_963974985.1 uncultured Gammaproteobacteria bacterium
ATCATGATTGTGATAGAAAGTTATGAAGTAATTAGGCAGGCCATTTTTATTTTTAGGCTTTATACAATACGTGTAATTTCCAGGACCTGTGTTTTTAAGCAACTCAAACTTAAAGTATTTTGAAGTTTTGTGAATAGAAAAAGAGATGGTCGTTAAGTTTTGGGGGAATGCTGCAAGCAGTGAGCAACTATAAATTTGCTTATCCATTATGTTGGGCCATTCAATAGCATTAGAAGGGCTGGGTAGCAAAGTTGCTTTTGAATTTGATGAGGTTGGTGCTTCTTGGGCACACCCCCAGTATTCTTTGGTTTTATTGTCGATAGTCATTAAAGAATGATGTGGGGTGGCCCATGTAATTATGGGTAGTCCCATAAAAAGAGAAATAAAAAGTTTATTGTTCATTTTGTGCGATTAATTCATGCCCATTTAATAGATAGTGTAGCTGAATATTTTTGAAATTAAATACAGCGTTTTAGTTTAGGGGTATACTGATGGGCTTTCTGGAAAGAGTGATTGGAGATATGTTCCAAGGCCTTAAAATAAGTCATTTTATTACGAGTATTTTTATTTAGAGCTTTCTTTTTAAAAAATTAAGTAAAAACAGAGTATCAGTTCATTGGAGTCTCTTGAGTAAAATTAACCGCCATTATATTCCTTTATCTTTTTTAGTTAAAAGATTATAATACGCTCAGTATTAAGCTTAACCACATTCTCAACATGATAAAAAAGTCACTCTATGTTTTGGCATTAGCATCTAGCTCTCATATTGCTATGGCACAAAAGGGGGAAATTCAATTTTATTCTGTCCCTACTGGACACAACGTGGAAATACCAATGGATGATGAAAGCCTATCTTGTCAGGTAATGAACAATGGATCTCTTTATCTTGAACAAAAGCATAATAAGATAAGTTATAGTGCAACAGCTTATTTGAATTTGAATGTTAATGATATGGGTAAACCTGCTATGAGGTGTACAATTGCATTTGATGACTGTAGTTTTATAGTTACTCCTCTTGGAAATCAGGGAAAAATTGTTATTGAGTATAAAAATAATTCATCATGTGAGGTAGATAACTATACTTTTAAGCCTAGCAGCATTTCAGTCAATCCAACGAATAATTACTTTTCAGGCTCTATAAATATATTTGCTAGTCCTGCTGAGTAACTATTTTGTCTAAATACACTTCTTAGGTTTAGGAAGACCTGCAATTTTTGCTGCCTGCACTGCAGGGCTTTCAGGGAAAAGAGATTGTAGATATAAACTATTGCCTACTTCAGGCCCAAATTTTATTTTAAGGGCTTTAACAAGCTCGCGAATAGCCGGTGATTTTTGATGCTCTTGATAATATTCTCGTAAATAATTAACCACTTCCCAGTGTATATCAGACATTTTAATTTGTTCATCTTGGGCAGTTAGCAAGGCAAAGTCTTTATTCCAAGAACTGGAGTCTTCTAGGAAGCCTTCAGGGTTTGTTGTAAAAGAAGGGTGAGACATTTTTTATCCTTAACTTTACATGAACTATCTACCGGCAAATACTTTTGTTAAAAACGCATTCAAAATGCTCACTTATTTAATATAAGCTGCGCTTTTTCATTCATTTTTGACTCAGTCATTGCTCGCTATATTAATTCTGCAGATTATTGTCTTCATCAGTGAGAAAAGCCTGCAAAACAGTTTGTAATAAGTATAGACTATAGAAAGATTGTAGTTAAAAAAACAGGTTTGATTATGGCAGATAAAACACAATATTTAATGAATACCTATGCGCCAGAAAAAGTTTCTTTTGTAAAAGGTAAAGGTGTTTGGTTGTGGGATGAAGCAGGTAAAAAATATTTGGATACTTCAGGTGGGATTGCGGTCATGGCGCTGGGACATTCTCATCCTGAAGTTATTGAGACTTTAAAATCACAAGCAGAGAAACTCATGCATGTTTCAAATGGCTCAGTCATTCCACAGCAAGTTGAATTCGCTTATGAATTAGCAAAAGCCACGGGCATGGAGAAATCATTTTTTTGCAACTGCGGGGCTGAAGCGACAGAAACAGCATTAAAAATTGCACGTCGTTTTGCCCATCAAAAAGGTTATAAGAACCCGAAAGTCATTACGATGAAAGGTGCCTTTCATGGCCGCACACTCAATACTTTATCTGCAGCAAGCAATCCTGCTCAAGTAGAGTTATTTAGCCCAATGATGCCAGGAATAGTTCAATGTGATTTTGATAATGTAGAGCAGCTAGAAGCACTTTTTAAAACTGAAAAAGAAGCTGTGGCGGTGATGTTTGAACCGATTCAGGGAGAGGGTGGCGTGCAACCTCATTCTCTCGGGTTTATGAAAACCGTTAGAGCTTTATGTGATCAATACGATGCTTTGATGATGCTAGATGAAGTGCAAACCGGATTTGGTCGTACTGGGACTTTATATGCCTATCAACATGAAGGCGTTTTGCCGGATGTTGTTGCCAGTGCTAAAGCTTTAGGAAATGGTTTTCCAGTTGGTGTTTGCATGGCGCAAGGCCGGGCAGCTGAGATTTTTAAAGTAGGCGATCACGGTTCAACCTATGGTGGTAATCCATTGGCGTGCGCAGTAGGCAGAAAAGTTTTAGAAATCATGAATCGACCTGGATTTCATGAGCGCACACAAGCAATGTCAAAATACTTAGTAGATGGCTTAAACAAAGCTTTTGAGGGTAATGAAAAAGTAAAAGATATTCGCGGGAAAGGTTTAATTATTGGTGTTGAGCTAGATCAGCCTTGCGCCCATTTAAAGAAAAAATCCTTAGAGATGGGCATGGTTATGAATGTGACGAAAGGGAACGTTATTCGCTTAACGCCGCCATTAGTTATTGAAAAAGAAGAATGTGATATAATCATTGAAACGTTAAGAAAATTGGTTGAAATACTTTAATGATCAAAAAGCTGCACAGTGCCTCGGAAGTGATAGAGATCAGAATTTTGAAATCTTTATTAGAAGAAGCTGATATCCAATGTTTTACTAAAAATGAATTTCCACCCATGGCAGGAGAAATCCCAAAAACCATGGCATGGCCTGAGTTATGGATAAATTCTGACTATGATCTTGATAAAGCCAAGCTGATTTTAAAAGACTTTTTAAATCCCTCTTTGAGAGCTTC
>CAXBFV010000214.1:0-3098 GCA_963974985.1 uncultured Gammaproteobacteria bacterium
TTCGATGTATTTAATTAGTTTTATTTCACCAGTATCTACTAAAACTAGATAAGATTTGAGTATTGGAACTTTAATACAATAAATTTTGTCCTGATCTCTTAGAAAATATTTTTAATCATTGAGGTTTCTAATGCAAAATGCTCGCAGTCGGAGAACAGAGCCTTTGAACTTCCATAGAATGTGTTTTAGGTAATTTATAGATATAGAGATAAGTTTTTTTGATAGAGTGTTTGAGTAAATATTTGACATGCTTTAAAAAAATGAGGCTGTTATTTTTATAGAAATAAGGGTATAACGTACTGCTTTATTGGACCAAATTAAAATATTGAGCTGAAAGTATGAAACATAATTTTGTAATCGCCATTATGATCATTGCAATGGCACCTTTGGCTGGCATGGGTATTGATATTTATGCGCCGGCATTGCCGTTATTGAGTGAGACGTTTCATGTGTCGATATTGGCAACGGGTATCACCATGACGATTTACTTGGTGGGATATGCGATAGGCCTTGCTGTGGCGGGTCCTTTGTCAGATAGCTTAGGTCGGGTTAAAGTCCTGAATGTTTGTTTAGCACTGTATCTTGTAGTGACGATCTTAATTATTTTTTCACCGAATATTTCTTCATTTTATGTATTGAGATTTTTACAGGGTATTGCTGTTGCCGGCCCAGGGGTCATGTGCAAAGTCCTCATTACGGATTATTTCAGCAAAGAGCAAATTCCAAAAATGTCGGCAAATAAAAGTATTGCTTGGGCGCTTGGGCCTGTTTTAGCACCTTTTATTGGTGGGTTTTTGACGCATCATATTGGTTGGGAAGGATCTTTTATATTTTTATCTATTTATGCGCTTGGGCTGATTATTTTGTCCTATGTGTTTTTGAGAGAATCTAATCCAAACTATGTTCCGCTCAATATTAAAACAATCTTAGATAACTACACAATGGTATTACGGCATGGACGTTTTGTGTCGTTAACACTTGGTAATTCATTGTGCTACAGCATTTTAGTAATATTCAGTGTCAGTGGCCCTTTTTTGATTCAAAGACATATGGGGTATAGCGCAATCGCCTATGGGAATAGTCTTTTACTATTAGGGTTTTGCTATTTTATAGGCACAACTTGCAGCCGTTTTCTTTTGAAGTTCTATTCGCTACAAAAGATTGCTCAATTTGGCACAATGCTCATGGGTGTTGGGTTTGTAATGTTGATTATCACGGCAGTGTTTGGTATCCAAAGTCTGGTGGTTATTTTGCTTTGTTGTGGTTTGGGGTATTTAGGTTTGGGGCTTATTTTCGCAAACCTTATGGCCAGTTGCATTCAGGTGTTTCCTAAGAATGCAGGCACTGCAACCGCTGTAATGAATTCAGGTTTTGTCTTAGGCGCTGGGATCATGTCAGTATTAGCAGGTTTATTGCCGGCTAATTCATCTTTACCATTAGGTATTGTGTTTTCAGTAATCTGCGGGTGTGTGATTTTGATTATTATGAAGTATCGTCTGGATGCTTCATAAAGCTATATTTTTATTGAAGATAGGCTTGAAACTGGTTTTTACCATTAGACTTTGCTTTATAGAGCGCTTGATCGGCCTGGTCAATCAGGATTTTGTTTGTAGAGGCTTCTTCACCATCAAGTGTCGTGGAAATACCTATACTGATGGTTATGTTTGCAGCGCATGATGAGGCAACATGTACTAATTTAAGATCTTGAATAGCCTTTAATGCAAATTCCGCAACTTTTGCAGCGCCTGCTTTATTCGTATCTGGTAATACGTATATGAATTCTTCACCTCCGTATCGAGCAATGAGATCACCGGGTCGGTGTAATACATCTTGAAGACCTTTGGCAACTGATTTTAAACATGCATCACCCTTTAAATGGCCGTAGTGGTCGTTGTATTTTTTAAAGTCATCAATGTCAATTAAAATAAGGCTTAATGGTGTACGCTTTCTGAGTGATCTTTTAAACTCTGTTTCTAGGGTTGCAAATAATGTTCTTCGGTTTGCAATATTTGTTAGGGGGTCAATAGCACTTAATTTTTTTAGGGTTTTATTTCTTTCATTCAATTTTTTATTTGTCAGTCTGCTCTGTAGTAAAAATTCAATTTGCCTTCCTAAGGCTTCTAATGCTTCGAGCTGCGTGGGGTTTAATGCATTAGGCTTGTCATCAATAACGCATAAGGTTCCCATTCTATGCTCATTAACAGTGAGCGGAAAGCCGGCATAAAAAATGACATGGGGATCGTTTGTAACTAGTGGGTTGTCGTGAAAACGATCGTCCAGTCGAGAGTCCATTACCTCAAAAATTTGCTTTTCTAAAATAGCATGGGAGCAAAAAGCGTAGTCTCTTGGTGTTTCTCTAGCAGATAAACCATGATGGGATTTAAACCATTGTCGGTTTTGATCAATAAGACTGACTAAGGCAATAGGGGTGCCGCAAATCTGGGCTGCAATTTTGGTAATATCATCGTAAGCCTTATCTTCAATGGAATCTAAAATGTCTAAGCTTTGAAGTGTGCTAAGTCTGGTCTCTTCATCTTCGGGCAGATCAGCTTTTTGCATTAGAATTACCTAAATATATTTATAGTTTAATTTAAGACTAAACAGGAAGACTTTACCAGCAATGCCTAATTATTAGACATTTGGTTGGGTTGATGCACTCTTAAATAATCAATTCCTTGATCTATAAAATATCGACTTAACTTAGCTGTTTCCTCATCTCGCTCTTGTGGCGGTATATGTGCCACTTTGGGTAGGGCTGAAGCTTTTCGAGAGTGACCAATGAGAAGTGGAATATCAAAAGCTTTTTTAATTTCGTCAATATTTTGAATGATCTCTTGAGCTTGTTCTGTGGTTTTTCCAAAGCCAATACCAATATCGTAAACAAGCTTTTCTTTGGATAGCCCTGGTTCAATTAGTTCTTTCATTTTTGTTTGGCCATATTGAATAACTTGCTCGGAAGCTGAGATTTGGTCAGAAAGATATTTTGAGCCCGCTGCTCCACAATGATGCATAAAAATATAGGTAAGGCTTCCTTGGATTAAATAAGGCAGCATGGATTCTATTTCTGTTCCATAAACATCGTTAATCATATCAATGGG